>JBMDXL010000529.1:0-1766 GCA_048594465.1 Microlunatus sp.
AGCTGATGGCAGACACCCTCGTGCATCACGCCGCGATCCGCAGACAAATCCGCGGGCGAATCCGCGGGCGCATCGTGGAAAACGTCACCGAAACCACGTGCGGTGGCGCCGCGGAAGAAGGCGGGGCGGGACAGATCAGACCCGCGTGGAGAGCCTTCCCGGAAGGCCCCGGTGCGGCCGAAGGATCGGCGGCGGCGACAGGTCAGGCGCGCCGGCGGTCGGCTTCGAAGTTCGGCATCGCCGGCTCGCCGCCGACGAAGTCGATCACGGTCCCGTCGCCCGAGTACCCACTCGGAGCCGCCCCGGCCCGGTCGGGTCGACCGCGTCGCGGCAGCGGCTGCACGTCGGCCGCGGCCGAGGACTCGGCCAGCTGCGCCCCGGCGTCCCGCACGAGGGCGAGCTCGAGATCACGTTCGCGTACGGTCTCGCGGAGCCCGGCGATGGTGCCGTCGGCCCGGACGAGTTGGCGCCGGACCGAGGCCAGGTCGGTCCGCAGGGCGGAGGTCTCGACCCGGAGGCCGGCGATCTGGGTCTGCTGCCGGTCCACCTCCCGGCGCCAGCGCTCGGCCCGCCCGGTCACCGCGTCGAGCACGGCGGCGTTGTGCTGCCGCTCGGCGCGGAGGTCGTCGGTGTGGCGACGGCCGACCACCAGCAGGTCCTGGGCGTGCCGCCGCTTGGTGGCGTAGAGCTCGCGCCAGGCGAGGGCACAGGACGCCGCCGCCGAGGCCAGCGCCACCACGACGCCGCCGCGGAGCGCCCAGTCCGGTCCCAGCATCGAGGCGAGCGACAGCGCGGTGCCGACCACCAGGACGGCGGTGGACAGCCGTTGCCGGGTCGGCGCCGTCTGCCGGCGCGCAGGACCGGAGACCCGGGCGAGCGGGGCAGGGGCAGACACCGGAGCAGTCGTCACGGCGATCACCCTATGCAGCACGGCAGGTCGGTCCGGGGACGTCGCTCCCCCGTGTCCTGCCGCCCGCACGTCCCGCGCGCGTCAGTGCCCGACCGGCTCCGGCCCGTCGCTCTCGTCGTCGTCGCCGTCGGGGACGCGGCAGGCGCGCTCCAGCAGCAGACCGGCCACCGTCAGACCGGCGGCCACGACCACGGCGATCATGGCCCGGATCACCCGCTCCCGCGGTGCAGCGGCCTCGAACCGGCTCACGAACATCAGGGCGAAGGCGAGGTAGCCGCCGGCGATCACCGCGCCGGCCAGCGCCGAGGCCTTGCCCAGGACCAGGAAGGCCACCGCCCGCTCGGGGACCATCCGCTCCTTCCGCACCTGCAGACGCTGGTGGGTGGACCAGGCGAGGGCCCCGACCAGCGCGGCGATGACCACCAGCGCGCCCGGCGCGGTCCACGGCACGTACGGCGCGACCAGGTCGAGGGCGTTGGCCACCACGACCACGAGCCACCCGGCCAGGGCACCGAAGACCGCGGCGACCACCAGCGACCGGATCGGCGTGGTGGTCATCGATCCCCCGCCGCCGCGTGGGTCCCCGGGCCCGCCCGGTCGGGAGTCGCTCACCACGTCACCTGGAGGGCCGTCGGTCGCGGAGAGATCAGGAGCAGCCGGGAGAGCAGGGTCAGTCGGCTTCGATCAGCAGGTCGTCGCGGCGGACGACTCCGTCACCGGACACCTGGCCGGCCAGATCGGCGACCTTGCCGACCCCGGGGATCTCGCCCTTGGCGTCGATCTCCAACCAGGGCAGCAGCACGAAGGCGCGCTCGCCGGCCAGCGGGTGCGGCAGCCGCAGGTCCTCCACGTCGGA
>JBMDXL010000053.1:0-2025 GCA_048594465.1 Microlunatus sp.
CGGCCCGCCGGGTGGTATCCGGGGGGGCCCGACAGTCGTTCATCGAGCCCGGAGGCTCATGATCACTTGACCTTGATCGAGGTGAAGTCCAGCGTCGAGAACGGCGTCATCTTGACGTCGCTGACCCGGTCCGAGAAGCCGAACGCGGTGGAGTAGCTCCACATCGGCATGGTCGGGAAGTCCTCGCCGAGGATCGACTCCGCCTCCTGGTACAGCTTGTTGGCCTCGTCCGGGCTGGTGGCGGCAGCCGCCTCGGCCAGCTTGGCGTCGAAGGCCTTGTTGCTGTAGTCGGTGTCGTTCGAGCTCGCGTTGGTGCCGTAGATCGGCGCCAGGAAGTTCTCGATCGACGGGTAGTCCATCTGCCAGCCGGAGCGGAACAGACCCTTGACCTCGCGCTTGTTGACCTGGTCGCGCAGGGTCTTGAAGTCCGGCGTCGTCTTGGTGACGCAGTCCAGACCCAGCGTGTTCTTGATCGAGTTGCACGCGGCGTCGGCCCACGGCTTGTGGCCGCCGTCGGCGTTCACCGTGATGGTCAGCGGACCACCCTTGTAGCCACCGGACTTGTCGTACAGCGCCTTGGCCTTCGCCGCATCGAACGTGCAGGCGTCGCCGCAGGCACCGGTCTTGAAGCCGTCGACCACCGGGGAGACCCAGCCGTCGAGCGGCGGGCGGGTGCCGTTGAAGATCTGCTTGTTGATCAGGTCCCGGTCGATGGCCATCGACAGGGCCATCCGCAGGTCCTTGTTCTTGAAGTTGTCGTCGATCGAGGAGAACGAGTTGACCGCGATGACGCCGGTGTCCCGGATCCCGTTGCGGTCGGGCAGCTCGGTCTTGTAGAGGTCACCGGTCAGCCGGTCGCTGGGGATGACGTCGGTGAAGTCGAGGTTGTTGGCCACGACGTCGTTGTAGGCCGCGCTGTCGTCGTTGTAGATCCGGAAGGTGACCTTGTCGACCTGCGGCTTGTTCTTGCCGGAGTAGTCGGCGAACTTGCTGACCACCATCTCGGTGTCGGAGATGGTGTCGACCGTGAACGGGCCGGCGCCGATCGGCTTCTTGCCGTACGCCTCGGGGTCGGCGAAGAACGAGTCGGGCAGCGGGGCGAAGGCGGTGTAGCCCAGGCGCACCGGCAGGTTGGAGACCTTGGCGGTGGTCTTGATCGTGAACGTGGTGTCGTCGACGACCTTGAGCCCGCTCATCTTGTCCGACTTCGGGGCCTTGCCCGTGCAGTCGGCGTCGCCGGCTGCGTCGGTGCCGCACTGCAGGTCGGCGAAGCCCTCGATGGGCTCGAAGAAGTAGGAGTTCAGGTTGCCGTTGCGGCCGTCCGCGCTCCAGTTCCAGGCGTCGACGAAGTTCTTGGCCTTGACGTCGGTGCCGTCCTGGAACTTGTACGGGTTCAGCTTCACCGTGAAGTTCTGGTTGTCACTGGTCTCGATCGACTGGGCGATGTCCAGCTCGGGCGCGGCCGTGTCGGCGTTGTAGTGGATCAGCTTGGCCGTCACCGCGTCCAAGAAGTTGCCGCCACACACCTCGTTGGTGTTGGCCGGGATGAGCGGGTTCTGCGGGGTGCAGCTCCGGATCACGATCTCCCCGCCGGCCTGCCCCCCGTCGTCGGTCCCTGGGGTCGTGTCCCCGCCGCCACCACACGCGGTCGCCACCAGGGCGACCGAGGTGATGCCGACGGCGAGAACTGCGCGAGCTCTTCCTCGCATGAACTGTCCTCCTCCGAGTTCGCGCCGACCTCGTGGGTCCGGGCGCGCGATAGCGCTGACGTCGCTGCTCGACTACCGAGCGGTAACCCTTTCTAAGCCATGAAAGCAGTTACGGCAACTCTTGGGGAGAACTCAGCAAGGGGCGCAACAAGATTGTGACGTCGTGGCCCACGTCACCAAATCCGGTGCTCGGAGGGCGCGGTGCAGCAGTCGCCGGCGCCGGCAGGGTGACGCTGGCTGAACCCGGCGGAACCCGCTGACGCACCCTTTCGTCAACTCACGCACCCTGTGCACGGAGTGCGTCAGCGAGCGAAAG
>JBMDXL010000530.1:0-2660 GCA_048594465.1 Microlunatus sp.
ACCCACGCGGAGACGCACACCCGCAACCAGCTGCGTGTCGGCGCGCGGGACGGCACCCCGGGCCGGATCCGGTTCGTCGACTGGGAGTCGGTGAAGCTGGCGCCGCGGGAGCGTGACCTGGCCACGCTGGTCCAGGCCGGCTACGGCGACCGGGTCGCCGCCGACCCCGCGATGGTCGAGCTGTTCGACCTCGAGTGGCGGCTGGCGGAGATCGACGAGTACGCCCACTGGTTCGCCGCCCCGCACACCGGTACGGCCGACGACCGGATCGCGTACGCGGGCCTGCTCGACGAGCTCCGGCGCGGTCCGTGGTGGCCGAGCTGAAACTTCTGGAGCAAGAACCACGCTGGATGTGGAAACCGGTGCAAAAGGCCGGCGGGTGCCGTGGGAGTCAGGCCGGGGTGGAGCCGCCCGCCACTGCGTAGGACCAGACCTCGCTGTGGGTGGAGACGGGGGCGGGGGCCTCGCCACCGGAGCGCTCGGCGGCGGAGCGGTGCCCGTGGGCGAACGACGGGGACGCGAGCCAGGCCTGGAAGGACTCCTCGTCCCGCCAGCGGGTGACCACCAGCCACTGCGTCCGGTCGTCGGTCGGCTTGAGCAGCTCGAACCCCTCGAACCCGTCGGCCCCGTCCACGGCCCCGGCCCGCTTGGCGAAGCGGTGGGCCAGCTCGTCGCCGCTGTCGGCGGGCACGGTGATGGCGTTGATCTTGACCACGGTCATGACGAACCTCTCGTTCGGTGTTCGGTGCTCCCCTCCGATCATCCCCCTCTGCGGGGGAGACCGAGGCTGAGCTGACCCGGGGTGAGAACCGGAACTGGGCGGACCGCGCCGGTCGGAGGTTGCCATCCATCCAACCCTTCGGTACTGTAAGCGCTTACAGAGCCAAGGGTGGCGACGGACGGCATCTCTGCCACCCTGGGTCAGGTGACCGAGCAGGAGACGGGAGGGACAGCCGACATGTCGACGGATCGCAGCCGACCGAGGACGCGGCGCTCGCCGACCTCGGGCCGGGCCACCATCTACTCCGTGGCCGAGCGGGCCGGTGTCTCCATCGCCACCGTCTCGCGGGTGCTCAGCGGCACCGCCGTCACCTCGGCCGAGGCGACCGAGCGGGTGCTGAAGGCGGCCCACGAGCTCGCGTACGTGCCGCAGAACTCGGCCAAGAGCCTGGCCTCGGCGCGCTACCAGACCCACGCCGTGGTGATCGGCTCGCTGGACGGGCCCTACTACTCCGAGCTGCTGATGGGCTACGAGGAGGTGGCCGCCCGCTACGACCAGGAGCTCCTCCTGGTGGTGGCCGACCGGCCCCGCCGCAGCCGTACGCTGGCCGATCTCCGGGCCCGGGTGGACGGCGTGATGATCGCCCAGATGGACATCCCCGACGCCGAGATCGCCGACCTGGCGGCCCTGATCCCCGTGGTGGCGGTCGGACGGTCCGAGATCGTCGGCTGTGACGTGGTGATCAGCGAGAGCACCGAGACCGCGCACGCCCTGACCCGCCACCTGATCGAGGTGCACGCCCGCCGCCGGCTGGTCTTCGTCGGGGCCGCGGACCTGTCCAGCGACGTCGCGGCCCGGCACGCCGGTTTCCGCGCCGCCCAGACCGAGAGCAGCCTCCACCCGGTCGCCGAGCCGCTCCGAGTGCCCTACACCGAGGAGGGGGGCGAGGCGGCGGTCGGTCTCGTGCTCGACCTGCCCACCCTCCCCGACGCCCTGGTCTGCGCCAACGACGAGGTGGCCCTCGCCCTGGGGGCGGGTCTGCGGCAGCGGTCGATCGTGCCCGGTGCCGCCCTGTCGCTGACCGGCTGGGACGACGTCACCGCGGCGCGGTACGTGACCCCCGGGCTCACCACCGCGCGCCAACCGGTCCGGGAGATGGGCGGACGGGCCGCCGAGCTGCTGCACCGACGGGTCCGCGGACCGCAGGGACCGGTGGGTCAGCACGTGCTGGCCACCGAGGCGGTGATCCGGCAGTCCTGCGGCTGCCCGGACTGATCGCCGACCACCCACACCGCCGGGCCGGAGCGACCCGCCGCGGTGCCGTACGCCCACGTCCCCGACGTGACGCCCGATCTCGCTCCGGCTGCCCGTGCTCCACCGACAACCGACCGAGCGCTCCACCGACCGACGACCACGACCACACAGAGGTGATCATGAGAGCCCGATTCGCCGGCGCCCTGCTGGCCTGCACCCTGGCCCTGAGCGGGTGCGCCAGCATCGGCCGTCCCGCCGCCCCCGCCGCCGAGCCGGGGATGGTGCCCGAGCTGGTGCTGCCCGCCGAGAGCACCGGCAGCGTGGGCGGGCTGGTCAACTACAACCCGCTCAGCGCCCAGCCACTGACCCGGACCTGGATCTACGAGCCGCTGATGATCCTGGACAGCTTCAGCTGCCAGATGCGGCCGTGGCTGGCCACCGCGTACACCTGGGCCTCGCCCACCCAGCTGGTCTTCACCATCCGGCCGGGCGTCAGCTGGAGTGACGGCACCCCGTTCACTCCGGCCGACGTGGTCTGGAACCTGAGGTCCTGGAAGCAGTACCCGGGCGCGGACCAGGCCGGGCTGTGGAGTGACACGCTCGGTGTCAAGGCCACCGGGGTCCGGGCCGACGGCGACAAGGTGATCATCGACTTCGACGCCCCCGCGCCGAACAAGCTGGAGGC
>JBMDXL010000531.1:0-1606 GCA_048594465.1 Microlunatus sp.
GACGCCGCGGGACGACCAGCAGCACGAGCCCGGAGACCACGACGAGGAGCGGCAACACCCAGATCGGCACGACGCCGGACCCGGCCACCGCCACGAAGGCGAGCACACCACCGCCGAGGGCGGCCTGCAGCAGAGGGACCGGACGCGATCCGCGCGGGAGACCGACCTCAGTGACCGCACCCGCCATGGGCAGCTGGTCGGGCGCGAGTGACCGCAGCAGCAAGGTGACCGTGGCAGCGTCGGTGACGACCACGACGTCACGGAAGCGGTCCTCGACCGCGTGGCGCCGGACGAGCTGGTCGAGGCGGTGTCCCCGGTCGACGTCGGGGAACCGCACCGGTGCGAGGAGGACGTCGGCGACCGGCTCGACCCCGAGGCCGGTGACGACCCGCTTCGCCTCGACGGTCGGCGCAGCGACCACGACGACGCTCGGGCCCAGCGACGACCTGAGCCGCGCGACCTCGTCAGCACCTGCCTGGGCGCCCACCACGAAGATGCGCTGGTAGTCCGTCACCTGGCCGACGCTAGTGCCCTGGCCTCACGTGACGTGACACAACCCGGCGGAGCCGGCGTCACCGGGGCCGGCCGGGGCTCGGGCGACTGCTGGCCCGGCCTCCCCGTCGAGCGAGGTCACGACGTCCTGGTGACCGACCTCGACGGCGACTCGGCCGCAGCCGTGGCTACTCGTCGCGGGAGGCCACGAAGCGCATGACCAGCTGCGAGAGCCCGATGACGGCGACGACTGCTCCACCGACCGACAGGACCTCGGCGACCGTGTGGATCGCGGCCTGGGCCGAGCTCCTCAGGACGAGCCCTCCCGTCAGGATCAGCAACCCCACCAGCACCGCCCCCGCTGCTCGCATCACGGCGCCAACGATACGGCGGTCGAGTGAACCAGCGTGCACCCAGATGAGATCCTGACCGCCACCTGACACGAACACCGCCGCACCGTCGGCGCGGACGTGCACGACGCACGCGCGATGTCCCACACTGGCGGGCATGTCACACACGGGAGAGCCCTGGCGGCTCGGACGACGACCCGCGCTGGACGGTGTCCGCGGGGTGGCGTTGCCTCCTGGTGCTGGTGGCACACCTGGTCTTCTCGCAGACCACCGTCTTCCTCGGTGGCGGCGGCGCGGGCGTGACCATGTTCTTCACGCTCAGCGGGTTCCTGATCACCGCGTTGCTGCTCGAGGAGCGTGAGCGGACCGGTCGCACGCGCCTGGGCGCGTTCTACCTGCGCCGCGCCCGCCGGCTGCTCCCGGCGCTGGTCGCCTGCGTGGTCGTGGTGCTGGCCCTCGCGACGGTCCTGGGCGACTGGTTCGGCACTCCGCAGGGAGCCTTCTGGTCCCTGGTCTACCTGTCCAACTGGCGATTGATGTCCGGGGAGCTGCTGGGAGCGCTGAGCCACACCTGGAGCCTGTCCATCGAGGAGCAGTTCTACCTCCTGTGGCCCGTCGTCGTGATCCTCGTCCTGCGACGCGCCTCGGAGACCGTGCTGCTGGTCGTCACGGCGGCCGGCATCGCCGTCTCCTGCTACCTCGCCATCACGTTGATGGACGGACCGATCAGCGTGACGCGGGTCTACTTCGGCTCCGGCACGCGC
>JBMDXL010000532.1:0-3690 GCA_048594465.1 Microlunatus sp.
GGGCGGCGAGAACTAGAACCTGTGTTCCCATTCGGTCTATCCTGCTGACGTGGACGTCCAGCCGAGCGCACCGACCGGCTGGCACGTGTGGGTCACGGGCAACGGCGGCTACACCGCGCCCACCCCCGGGGTGGTGGTGCAGTGGCAGTACCTGCCGGTGCACAACGCCACGGCGACCGGCTGGGCCGCGCTGGTGGTGCACGTCCCGTTCGAGGGAGCGGTGGCGATGGAGTGGGTGCCGGCCGAGCGGGTCGAGCCCATCGTCGACCCGGCACCGCAGGAGCGTTGAGCCGTGGCGGCGGGGCGGCGGCACGTCTGGGTGACGGTCCCGGGCGGGATCCGGCTGCCGGGTCTGGTGGTGGCCTGGCGGCGCGACGGCGACGGCTGGCAGGCCCAGGTCGCCCTGGTCCGCGACGACGCGGTGCTGCTGCGCTGGGTGTCGGCGGCCGACCTGCGACCCGTGGCCGACGACCGCTGGGGCTTGTCCGCCGCCGCCGCAGCCGGGGCCCGTGGGCACCGACACCCCGGCGGGCGCGGGGCGCCGCCCGGTCGCGGGGGCCGCAACGCCGACGAAACAATCGGCGACTAGCGTGACGCCTGCTGCGGGGCGTGGTCGCGCGCCCTCCCGTTCGTCGAAGGAGACCGTGCATGAACCTGGCTCCGTCGGACACCGAGAAGCTGTTGATGGCGGTGGCCGGGATGATCGCCCGCGACCGGCTGGAGCGCGGGGTCAGGCTCAACTACCCCGAGTCGGTGGCCCTGCTCAGCACCTGGGTGATCGAGCGGGCCCGCGAGGGGGTGGGGGTCGAGGAGCTGATGTCGACCGGACGCGAGGTGCTGACCCGGGCGCAGGTGATGGACGGCGTGGCCGAGATGATCACCGACGTCCAGGTCGAGGCCACCTTCCCCGACGGGCGCAAGCTCGTCACCCTGCACGAGCCGATCCAGTGAGGACTCATCCGGTGATGGCCGATCCAGCGAGGGGAGCAGACCGATGAGCGGGACGAGCAGCAGCGGACCCGGAGCCGTCCGGGTCGCGCCCGGCGATCTCGAGCTGAACGCCGACCGCGGACCGGACGAGCGCGGAGAGCTGACCTTCACCAACGTCGCCGACCGTCCGATCCAGATCGGCTCCCACGTCCACCTCGGTGACGTGAACCCCGGGCTCGCGTTCGACCGGGCCGCCGCCCAGGGATTCCGCCTCGACATCGCGTCGGGGACCTCCGTCCGCTTCGAGCCCGGTGTGTCCCGCACCGTCGGCATCGTCGCGCTGCGCGGCCGACGGCGGGTGCCCGGGATCCGGCTCCGTACGGGCGCCGGTGGTGCGGCGTGAGCCGGATCAGCCGGGACGACTACGCGGCGCTCTACGGACCCACCGCCGGTGACCAGATCCGGCTGGGCGACACCGACCTGTGGATCGAGATCGAGACCGACCTGACCTTCGGGGGTGAGGAGTCGGTCTTCGGCGGCGGCAAGTCGATCCGGGAGTCGATGAACCAGTCGCTGGCCTCCTCGGCCGAGGGTGCCGTCGACACGGTCATCACCAACGCCGTGATCCTCGACCACTGGGGCATCGTCCGGGCCGACGTGGGGATCAGGGACGGCCGCATCGTCGGGATCGGGCGGAGCGGCAACCCCGACATCGCCGACGGCGTCGACCCCGCGCTGGTGATCGGCCCGGGCACCGACGTCATCTCCGGCGAGGGCAAGATCCTCACCGCCGGCGGCTTCGACTCCCACGTGCACTTCCTCTCGCCGTCCCAGATCACCGAGGCGCTGGCCGCCGGGCTGACCACCCTGGGGGGCGGGGGGACCGGGCCGTCGGAGGGGTCCAAAGCCACCACGGTCACCCCCGGGGCCTGGCACCTGAAGCAGTTCCACCGGTCGCTGGACGCCTACCCGGTGAACCTGCTGGTGCTGGGCAAGGGCAACACCGTCGCCGCCTCGGCCTTCGAGGAGCAGGCGCTGGCCGGCGCCGGCGGCTACAAGGTGCACGAGGACTGGGGCTCCACCCCGGCCGCCGTCGACGCCGCCCTCACCGGCGCGGAGCGCTGGGGCCTGCAGGTCGCCCTGCACTCGGACTCGCTGAACGAGGCCGGCTTCGTGGCCTCGACCATCGAGGCCTTCCGTGGCCGCTCGATCTCGGCCTTCCACGTCGAGGGCGCCGGTGGCGGCCACGCACCCGACATCCTGACCATCGCCGGGCTGCCCAACGTGCTGCCCGGGTCGACCAACCCGACGCTGCCCCACACGGTGAACACCGTGGCGGAGCACCTGGACATGCTGATGGTCTGCCATCACCTGAACCCGGCGGTGCCGGAGGACCTGGCGTTCGCCGAGTCCCGGATCCGGGCCACCACCATCGCCGCCGAGGATCACCTGCACGACCTGGGCGCCATCTCCATCACCTCCTCCGACGCCCAGGCCATGGGCCGGATCGGTGAGGTCATCACCCGGACCTGGCAGGTCGCGCACGTGATGAAGCAGGTCCGGGGCGACCTGGCCGGAGGACTGCCCGCGGACAACTTCCGGGCCCGGCGCTACGTGGCCAAGTACACGATCAACCCGGCCGTCTCGCACGGTGTCGACCACGAGATCGGCTCGATCGAGGTCGGCAAGCTGGCCGACCTGGTGCTCTGGGAGCCGAAGTTCTTCGGGGTCAGCCCGAGCGTGGTGATCAAGGGCGGCGGGATCGTGGTGGGGGCGCTGGGTGACCCCAACGCGTCCATCCCCACCCCGCAGCCGGTGCTGATGCGGCCCGCCCTCTACGGCCCGGGCGCGCCGCACCTCTCGCAGTCGTACGTCGCCCCGGCTGCGCTGGAGGCCGGGTTGGCCGACGAGCTGGGTCTCACCCGCGACCTGGTGGCGATCCGGCCGACCCGGGGGGTGACCAAGGCGGACATGGTCAACAACGACGCCCTGCCGGTGATCGAGATCGACCCGGAGACGCACGCGATCACCGTCGACGGTGACCTGATCACCCCCGCCCCGGCCCGCGAGCTGCCGCTGGCGCAGCTCTACAAGCTGTTCTGAGCGTGGTCACCGTCCCGACGGGTCAGTCCCGGTGGTCGCCCTGACGACCACCCACGCTGACAACTCGGCGTACGTGAGTCTGCTGCTGGCCGATGGCCGGTTGCCGACCGGCGCGCACACCCAGTCCGCCGGGGTCGAGCCGGCGCTCCGGCACGGGCTGCGGCTGGACCAGGTGCCCGACTACCTGCACGCGCGGCTGACCACGGTGACGGAGGTGGAGGCCGCCGCCGCCGTGGTGGCCCGGCACCGGTGGCGGACGAGCCAGGACGTACGGGATCTGGTCGAGGTGGACCGGGCCTGGCGGGTGCGGACGGCGTCGGGCGCCCTGCGGGACGCCTCCGACCTGCTGGGCCGCAGCTACCTGCGACTGGCCGCCACCGTGTGGCCGGGGCTCGCCGCCCTGTCCCGGGACCGGACGACCGGACTCTGGTGCCGCGCGGTGGCGATCGGGGCGACCGCCGCCGCGGCGGGGCTGACGGGGGAGCAGACCGCCCGGCTGATCGGGTTCGAGGACGTCCAGACCGTGACCGCCGCCGCGCTCAAGCTGCAGCCGTTCGACCCGGCCGTGGCGGTCACCTGGTCGGTCGCGGCCGGGCCCCTGGTCGAGGCGATGGTCTCCCGCGTCGCCGGTCTGACCGGACCGGCCGACCTCCCCGC
>JBMDXL010000533.1:0-1734 GCA_048594465.1 Microlunatus sp.
TGCGCAGTACTTCGTGGGTCACGGTGCGGAGTTCGGCGACGACATCCAGGGCTTCACCGTCGACGGGTCGGAGGGTCTGGACCGGCTGCCCGGGATCGCCGAGGACCAGGACCGGCGCTACTACGCCATCACGGTCAAGCCCAACGTGTTCATCAACCTGGTGCCCGACCACGTGATCATCCACCGGATGTTCCCGCTCGCCGCGGACCGGACGGTGGTGGAGTGCGACTGGCTCTACCTGCCGTCCGTGGTGGCCGAGGGCCGCGATCTCGACGCGTCGGTCGAGCTGTTCCACCGGGTCAACCAGCAGGACTTCGAGGCCTGCGAGAGCTGCCAGCCGGCCATGTCGTCCCGGGTCTACGCCGACGGCGGGGTGCTGGTGCCCAGCGAGCACCACATCGGTGCGTTCCACGACTGGATCACCGACCGGGTCGGACCGTCGATCGAGGCGGCCCGCGCGGCCCAGGGCGGCAGCCGGCGATGAGCGCGGTGGCGCGGACCGCCGCGGTCGTCGGTCTGGAGATCGACGAGGACGACCAGTCGCGGGCGGGGGGGATCCAGTCGGTCGACCGGGCCGTCCAGATCCTGGAGCTGCTGGCCCGCGACGGGCGGACCGCTGTAGGCGAGGTGGCTGCGGAGCTGGGGGTGCACAAGTCGACGGCGTCGCGCCTGCTGAACGCGCTGGAGAGCCGCGGTCTGGTCGAGCAGGACAGCGTCCGCGGCAAGTACGACGTGGGGGTCGGCCTGCTCCGCCTGGCCAGCACGGTGAGCGCCCGACTCAGCATCGTGCAACGGGTGCGGCCCGTGCTGGAGCGGCTGGCCGACGAGTTCGGCGAGACCGCCAACCTGGCCGTCTGCCGCTCCGGCCAGGCGGTCAACGTCGACCAGGCGATGGGGCGCTCGCCGCTGATGACGTACGACTGGATCGGCAACGCCACCCCGCTGCACGCCACGGCCAGCGGGAAGATCCTGCTGGCCGCGATGGCGCCCGCCGAACGCTCCCGGACGCTGGGACGCCGTCCGCTGGCCGGTCACACCGAGGCCACCGTGACCGGTCGTCGCGAGCTGGACGCCGAGCTGAGGGTGATCGCCGCCGAGGGGTTGGCCAGCACCCGGGGCGAGCTGGTCGCGGGTCTGAACGCCATCGCTGTCGGGGTCCTCGACCACCGCGGTCTGGTGGCCGGGGCGATCAGCCTGTCCGGACCGGACGTCCGCTTCGACCCGGCCGACCCGGCGGTGACCACGGCCCTGCGGGCCGCGGGCGCCGAGGCGAGTGCGCGGATGGGCCACGGCGAGCGCTGACGGCCCCGGTCAGCGCAGACCGAACGCCTGGAGCAGATCCGGCGTGTTCCGTCCCTTCCGCAGCGGTTGCTCGCCGGCCAGGCGCAGGATGCTGCCCGACAGGGCGTAGTGGTTGAGCGGGGTGCTGACCGCGCGGCCGGTCAGGGCGGGGTGCAGCACGACCAGAGGCACCCGGTTGCCCGAGTGGTCGTCGTCCTCGTCCCAGGTGATCACCACGGCCAGCCGACCGGAGGTGAAGTCGGGGCCCCGGGTGATCGCGGGCAACCAGGACCGCAGCCACCGGTCGGTGGTCGCCGCCGAGCAGTCGTGCCCGTCGTGGCACTCGTCGGGCACCAGCAGGCCGACGGTCGGGAGACGGCCGGCGGCGATGTCGTCGGTCAGGGCGCCGTGCGCCGGGGTGCCGGCCGGGACGTCCAGCTGCCGGCAGGCCGC
>JBMDXL010000534.1:0-1853 GCA_048594465.1 Microlunatus sp.
TCTCCCAGATCATGTACCCCAGCGACAACCTGCACGCCAAGCGCGGGGTCGTGGTGGGCTACTACGCCACCGGTGCCCGCAGCGAGAAGTTCGACGCGCTGTCCCATCGCGACCGGCTGGCCAAGGCCGTCGCCGAGGGCACGAAGATCCACGGTGCCACCTATGGGAAGGCGATCGCGTCCTCGTTCTCCGGCGCCTGGAAGCTGACCCGGCACTCCGAGGGCGCCTGGGTGAACTGGCCCGGCGGCCAGGCCCAGTCCGCTGCCTACAAGACCCTGCTCTCCCCGGTCGGCCGGGTCCACTTCGCCGGCGACTGGCTGTCCAACCAGATCGCCTGGCAGCACGGCGCCATCGCCTCGGCCCAGGCCGCGGTCACCGCCGTCAACGCCCGCGCCCACCGCTGAGCCCATTCACCACCACCGAAGGAGAAACCCCGATGCCCGACCGTCCGACGTCCCGTCCCGCCCGCTTCCTCAAGTCCGCCACGGCCGCGGTCGTGATGACCGCCGCCGCCACCCTGGTCATCACCGCCCCGCTGTCGGTGGCCCAGCCGGGGAAGAAGGTCGACTACATCCGTCACGTCGCGCCGGACAACCCGAACCCGGCCATCGCCGAGGGGGTCACGCTGACCGCCCAGGCCAAGGAGTACAAGTCGTCCGGGCTGGGCCCGGCCGCCCTCAACACCGCGGCCGCGGCGGGCACCCCCGGCCGCTACGTCGACCCGCAGCAGTTCCCCGGCGGCACCCTGACCGGCGGGGTGACGATCACCGAGGCCCAGGCCATGAACGTGCTCCGCCAGATCGAGCGCAATCTCGGCCAGCGGGGGCTGCGGCTGTCCGACGTCACCTCGATGCGGGTGTTCCTCGACAACGCCCCCGGCACCGACCGGGCCGACTACGACGGCTGGAACCGGGCCTACCGCCAGTTCTTCGCCAACACCGACCTCCAGACCGGCAAGGTCGTGGCGGTGCCCATGGGGACGCAGGCTCCGGCCCGCCCGCTGGTGGTCAACAGCGCCCGGCCCAGCCGGTTCACCATCGAGGTCGCGTCGTTGCCCGTTCAGGGCTGGCTGGTCGAGGTGGAGGTCGACGCGGTCTACCCGCGCGGGCGCTGAGGCCCCGCCACCCGAGCACGCGTCGGCCCCGGTCCCGTCGAGGGACCGGGGCCGTCGTGCGTCAGCGGCCCAGCGCGACGGCCAGCGCCGGCTCCTCGACCAGGGCGTGCGGCCCGCAGCCGCAGGACTGCCGGACCACCAGGTCCATCGAGAAGACCTGGTGCGAGCGGCCCTTGGTCAACAGCTTGCGGACGGCGGCCTCGGCCATCGCGTCGATCGGCTGACGGGCCACGGTCAGCGGGGGCCAGGCGTACTCGGCCTCGGCGGTGCCGTCGTAGGCGACCACGGCCACGTCGTCGGGCACCCGCAGCCCGACCTCGTGGAACGCGCGCAGCACGCCGATCGCCTGCAGGTCGGAGCTGGCGAACACCGCGGTGGGCGGTTCGGTCGCCGCCAGCAGGCGTCGAGCGCCCTCGTACCCACCGGCCCGGGAGAAGTCGGCGCGGGCGATCGGCCCGTCGGGCAGGCCGGCCTCGCGCAGCGCGTCGTGCCAGGCCCGCTCACGGGCCCCGGCGCTCTCGCGGGTCTCGTCGCCGATGATCAACCCGATCCGGTGGTGGCGGTGCACGGTGGCCAGGTGGTCGACCACCAGCCGGGCCCCCTGGTAGGCGTCGGAGCCGACGGTCGACTGCCCGGGGATCGACAACGGCGCGTCGAAGATCAACGCCGGGATGTTGTGCCGCTGCAGCTGATCCAGCGTCTCGGGCGAGGCGCTGCCGCTGTCGAGCAGGAAGCCGTC
>JBMDXL010000535.1:0-5999 GCA_048594465.1 Microlunatus sp.
CGACCAGGATGTCGTTCTCCAGCACCGCGATCTGGGTCAGGTAGTCGCGCTGGCGGATGACCATCTTGCGGACCACCGACTCCCGGCGGGCCAGGAACTCGGCCTCGGACAGGATCGGCGCCCGACGGCGACCGGCCTCGCGACCCTCCCGCCGGCGCTGCCGCTTGGCCTCCATCCGGGTCGACCCCTGGATGCCGGTGACCTCCTCGGCCGCCTTCTGCCGGGACCGGGGCTCGCGGACCCGGACCACGACCTCGGCCGGGTCGTCGGCCGACGGGGCGCTGTCCTCACCGCGACGACGGCGACGGCGACGACGGCGACGCTGGCCGTCCTCCCCCGCCTCGTCGCTGTCGGAGTCCTCGTCGCTCGCCTCGGACTCGGTCTCGGTCTCCGGCTTCGGTGTCCGGGAGCGGCGCCCGCCCCGGCCGGAACGACCGCCCGAGGACTGCTCGGCCTGGTCGCCCTCGGCGGAGCCCGCCGCGTCGTCGTCGCCGGCAGCGGCGTCGGCCGGACCCGAGGCCTCGTGGGCACCGGTGCCTGAGAGCTCAGCCGCCGGGCCGTCGTCCGCGCGGCTCCCGTCGGCCTGGTCGGTGTCGGACCGGTCGCCCTCCGAACCACCACGGCGACGGCGGCGGCCGCCACGCCGGCGCCGACGACGCCGCGGCGATCCGGTCTCGTCGTCGTCCTCACTGCGGTTCTCGTTGTCGCTGTCGTCACCGTCGGTGTCGTCGGCGTCCTCGGCGTCGTCATCGTCCTCGTCCGACTCGAGGGCCTCGCTCTCGGCGGCGGGCACGGCCGGGACGAGCGCGTCGGCGTCCGTGGACGCCTCCTCCGTCGAGCCGTCGACGACGGGCTCCTCGGCGATCGGTCCGTCCAGCGAGGGGACGGCGATTTGGTCGGCGTCGGTGAGGACTTCGTCGGCCGCCGGCTCCGCCGCCTCCGGGGCCGCGGACGTGTCGGCCGGCTCGTCGGCCCGCTCGGTGCTCGGCGGCTCACTCAGCTCGGCCGGCGGCAGCTCGGCAGTCAACGCGGTCCGGATCTCGTCCAGCGCGGCCGCGGCCGTCGGCTCGTCCGCGACCGGCTGGTCCGCGACCGGCGTGCCGGCGTCCGGCGCGACGGGCTCGGTCGACTGGTCGGTGGCCGGCTCGGCGGCCGCCGCCTTCTTGCTCGCGCGCTTGCGCGGGGTCTTGGCGGCGCCGTCACCGGTGGCCTTGGTGGCCCGCTTCCGCGCGGTCTTCTTCGCCGGCGGCGCGGTCTCCGGCTCGGAGCCGGCCTGCTCGGGGGCGGTCTCGGCGGCGACGGGGGTGGTCTCCGCGGTCATCGCCGGGGCCGGGGCGCTCGGGGCGTCGGTCGGCGCGGGATCGGCGCTGACCACCGGGGGGCCGGCCTGGCGGGTGGCCGCGCGACGCCGACGCCGGGGGGCGGGGGCGGCCTCGGTCGCCTGCTCGGCGTCCGATGACGTGGTGGGGCGGTCGTTCGTGTCGGGCTCGTGATCGAGCATCCGGACTCCTTCGGGTGCGCAGATGCACCTCGTGTCAGTCGCGACGGCGGTGCGGGACCGCGTCACGGAAAGCCTGCGGCATCGATGGCCGGGCGCCGATCTACCGCGGTCGGACGTGGCCGTGGTGCGGCCGTTCGTCGCGGTGGAGATGGCACCCGCTGCCTCCGCGAGCTGTCACCTCGTGGAGCGGGAAGTCATCGAGTTGGAGTGCGGGCGCACCCCAGCCGAGGCCTAGTGTCCCACATCGGCGGAGTCCGACCCTCCCGGCCGGTCACAGCGGCGCGGCGATCTCCCCGGTGGCGTCGTCCAGCTCGCCCTGGACCAGACGGGTGAGCAGCGGCGGGTGGGGCGGCCGCCAGTCCGGTTCCAGCTGGCCCAGCGCGGTGAGCAGGTCGTCGGGTCGCACCAGCGGCACCCGGTGCGCGATGGTGGCGATCAACCGCCCCGGATCGGCCCGCAGGTCGCGCACGGCGCCCCGGGCGTCGAACGTCCGCAGCCCGGACTTGGTCATCCGGGACACCTCGACGACCTCCTGGGCCAGGAACTGCGCCACCGCCCGGTCCACCACCTCCGGCTCCACACCGCTGACGTCGATCTGCCACCGGGACCCGGTCAGCCGGTCGGCCAGGGTGTCGCCCGGCGAGACCTCGGCGGCCACGATGTCCAGGCCGTCCGGCAGGGCCCGATCCAGTTCGGCCCGGACGTTCTCGGGGTCGCGCACGGCGGTGAGACCGATCTCCAGGAACTCGGCCTCGCTGGCGGCACCGGTCGGCGCGGCGTTCGCGTACGAGATGCGCGGGTGCGGGGAAAAGCCCGAGGAGTAGGCCATCGGCACCTCGGCCCGCCGGAGCGCCCGCTCGAAGGCGCGGCTGAAGTCGCGGTGGCTGGTGAAGCGGGCTCGGCCCCGGCGGGCGTAGCGCAGCCGCAGCCACTGCACGGGGGGCGGGTGCTGCTCGGGCTGGGTCCTGGGCGACACGCCGCTGACAGTACAGCGCGACGTCGCCGCCGACCCGCCGCGATCACCAGGGCGGGACCCCGGGATTCGTGCGGCGCCCGTGTCTCCCAGATGACAGGGCCGACGGGTATCGGCGCGGGGGCGGACCCGCTCTGTTCCCCTCGGTGATCAGCACCTGACGCCCCGTCGGGGCGACGGCGTCGGGCAACCTCCGACCCGGGTGCGACTCCAGACCTGTCCGCACCCGTGCAAAGGATCCCGATCGTGACCATCGATCTCGCCATCACCCGACCGCTCGCCACCGCGACGCCGGCCGGGACCGTCTCCACCCTCACCACCGTGCCGCCGCGCGCAGCCGGGCGCCCCGTGCGCGACCTCACCGCCTCCCCTCTCTCCCCCTCCGACCTGGCCGCCGCCGGGTGCCCCGTCGACCTGCCCGGTGATGCGGCGTACGCGGAGTCCCGGCTGGCCTGGAACCGAGCTGTCGACCAGCGACCCGCCGCCGTCGCTCACCCCCGGTCCACCCGGGAGGTGTCTCGACTGGTCCGGCTGGCGGCCGACCGAGGCCTCCGGGTGGCGCCCCAGACGACCGGTCACAACGCCGGGCCGCTGGCGCAGCGCGGGCTGGACGACGTCGTCCTGGCCCGGCTGTCGGGGTTGGACGAGATCAGCATCGACCCCGTCCGCGGGACCGCGCGCGTCGGCGGCGGCGCGCTCTGGGACCCGTGCGTGACCGCGGCCGCGACGCACGGGCTCGCCGCGCTGCACGGCTCCTCGCCCGACGTCGGCATCACCGGCTACACCCTCGGCGGCGGGCTCAGCTGGTACGCCCGCGCGCTCGGTCTGGCCGCCAACCACGTCACCGCTGCGGAGGTCGTCATCGGTGACGGGACCGTCGTGCGCACCGACGCCGAGCACGACCCGGAGCTGCTCTGGGCGCTCCGTGGGGGCGGCGGCAGCTTCGGCGTGGTGACCGCGCTGGAGTTCTCCGTGCTCGACCTCGCGACCGCGTACGCCGGGATGATGATCTTCGACGTCAGCCGCGCCGACGAGGTGCTCCGGTGCTGGGCGCCGTGGGCCGCGGCCGCGCCGGAGGAGGTCACCACGTCCTTCCGGATCCTGCACCTGCCGCCGCTGCCGGAGCTGCCGCCGTTCCTGAGTGGTCGGTCGGTGGTGGTGATCGATGGTGCGGTGCTGGCCGCCGACGACGCCGCGGACCGGATCCTCGGTGAGCTCCGGGCCCTGCGACCCGAGATCGACACGTTCCTGCGGGTCCCGGCGGCCACGCTCGCCCGGCTGCACATGGATCCGGAGGGCAGTGCGGCCGCGATCGGCGGCTCCGCGCTGCTCACCGAGCTGCCCGCGACCGGCATCGACGCGTTCCTGGCCGCGACCGCCGACCGGTCCACGACGTCGCTGATGGTGGCCGAGCTCCGCCAGCTCGGGGGCGCCCTGGCCCGGCCGGTGGTCGGGGGCGGCGCGGTCTCGCACCTGGACGGCGCGTTCCTGGCCTTCGGCACCGGCATGGTGGTCGGTCCCGAGATGGCCGGTCGGGTGGCCGCCGACGTGGCCGGTCTGCAGGCGGCGCTGGCCCCGTGGACCGGCGACCGGCGGTTCCTGAGCTTCACCGAGGACGCCGTCGACCCCCGCGACGCGTACGAGGAGCAGACCTGGCGGCAGCTCGCCGCCGTGCGGTCGGCGGTCGATCCGGACGGGGTGTTCGTGGCCAACCACCCGATCCCCCGGCTGGCCGCCGACGGCACCTCGACCTGCTGATCACCTGCTGACGCCCCCTGTCGCTACCTGACGCTGCCCCCGCAGAGGGGTCGTCAGCACGTGAAAGGGGGCGTCACCGTGATCGGTCACCGTGATCGGTCGACGGGGCGGTGCGGCCGACTCAGGTCAGCCGTACAGCTTCTCGGCGTAGGAGGGACCGTAGTAGGCGGTCAGCTCCGCCAGGCTGGCTTCGTTGGCCTCGAGGGTCTTGGCGATGACCGGTCGGGACGGGAGCGGGTCGGTCCAGGTCTCGGGCTGCCACAACGCCGATCGCAGGAACGCCTTGGCGCAGTGGTGGAACACCTCCTCCACCTCGACCACCAGGGCCAGGATCGGACGGTGCCCCTTGACGACCATCGCGTCGAAGAAGTCGGCGTCGCGGACCAGCCGGGCGCGCCCGTTGACGCGCAGGGTGTCGGTGCGGCCGGGGATCAGGAAGATCAGCCCGACGTTCGGGTTGGCCAGCACGTTGAGGTAGCCGTCGACCCGGCGGTTGCCGGGGCGTTCGGCGATGGCGATGGTGTGGTCGTCGAGCACGTACGCGAGCTGCCCCGCCGGATCACCCTTGGGCGAGACGTCGCACCGGCCGTCGGCGTCGCTGGTGCCGATCAGGCAGAACGGGGACGCGGCCAACCAGTCGCGGTCCAGGTCGTGCAGCGCCGGCCGCACCTTGTCCCGGGCCCGCTGGGTCGGTTCGCCGACCAGAGCCGTGAGCTCGTCGACCGTGGTGATCGCGTCCATGACGCCATCCTCACATCACCCGCGGCACGCCGACAGCGGGTTCTCGGGCCGGGCCGGCGACCGACGGGTCAGACGACCGAGAGCGGCAGCAGCTGGCGACCCGTCGGACCGATCTGGATCTCGGTGCCGAGATCCGGGCACACCCCGCAGTCGAAGCACGGCGTCCAACGGCAGTCCTCGACCTCGGTCTCGTCCAGGGCGTCCTCCCAGTCCTGCCAGAGCCAGTCCTTGTCCAACCCGGAGTCCAGGTGGTCCCAGGGCAGCACCTCGTCGAAGGAGCGCTCCCGGACCGTGTACCAGTCGACGTCGACGCCCGTGCCGGCCAGCGCCGTCTCGGCGGCCCGCATCCAGCGCTCGTAGCTGAAGTGCTCGCTCCAGCCGTCGAACCGACCACCGTCGCGCCAGACGGCTTCGATCACCTTGCCGACCCGGCGGTCGCCGCGGGACAGCAGTCCCTCGACCATGCCGGGTTTGCCGTCGTGGTAGCGGAAGCCGATGGCCTTGCCGAACTGCCGGTCCGCCCGCACCGTGTCCCGCAGGAGCTTCAGGCGGCGGTCGATGGTGTCGGCGTCGCACTGCGCGGCCCACTGGAACGGGGGGTGCGGTTTGGGCACGAAGCCCCCGATGCTCACGGTGCAGCGGATGTCGCGCTTGCCGCTGGCCTCCCGGCCGGTGGCGATCACCTTGCGGGCCAGGTCGGCGATGCCGAGCACGTCCTCGTCGGTCTCGGTGGGCAGACCGCACATGAAGTAGAGCTTGACCTGCCGCCAGCCGTTGGCGAACGCCGTGGCCACCGTACGGATCAGGTCCTCCTCGCTGACCATCTTGTTGATCACCTTGCGCAGCCGCTCGGAGCCACCCTCGGGGGCGAAGGTGAGCCCGGAGCGACGACCGTTGCGGGACAGCTCGTTGGCCAGGTCGATGTTGAACGCGTCGACCCGGGTGCTGGGCAGCGACAACGAGACGTTGGTCCCCTCGTAGCGGTCCGCCCGCTGCTGGGTGATCGGGGCGATCTCGGAGTGGTCG
>JBMDXL010000536.1:0-5618 GCA_048594465.1 Microlunatus sp.
TCGGTGGCCTCGTCGGCCCGGTGCGCGTACGCCCGCCGGACCCGAGCCGGAGCGCTCGCCGTCGGCTCGGTCTCCAGCGTCGGATCCAGGAACACCTCGGGGGCGTCGGCGCAGGCCGGCCGGTCACGGTCCTCGCCGCGCGACCGCCCGGCGGCGTCGCGCTGGGAGCGGACGGCGAGCCGGCGGACGGCGGGGGAGCCGGCGGCGGAACGAGGGGTGACGGGACGAGCGGACGTATCGATGACGGGGACGATGGGTCGGTCGACAACGACGGTCATGGCGATCTCCAAGGGTCTTCTCGGCGCTTACGGGGCGCGGATGAGACGTTCCTCCTGGTCGATCGGTTCCCTCCGCGCTACAGAAGTTCCGACTCGGATCTTCTGCTGCTCCCGAGTCGGTTTACGCCGTAGTGATACATCGGCCGACGATCGAGTCGGTGTGACCTGGGTCTCACAGGTACATGCCGTTCGAGCCGCTCCCGGGCGGCCCGCCCTGCAGGTCCGCGCCGCTCTGGCCGGCGGGCAGCGCCCGCCGCATCTGCTCCAGCTGGGCCCGGGCAGCCATCTGCTGGGCGAACAGCGCGGTCTGGATGCCGTGGAACAGACCCTCGAGCCAGCCCACCAGCTGCGCCTGGGCGATCCGCAGCTCGGCGTCGGTGGGGGTGACGCCCTCGCTGAACGGCAGGGTGATTCGCTCCAGCTCCTCCACCAGCTCCGGCGCCAGCCCTTCCTTGAGCTCGGCGATGGAGGCCGCGTGGATGCTGCGCAACCGCTGGCGGCTGGCCTCGTCCAGCGGAGCGGCCTTCACCTCGTCCAGCAGCTGCCGGATCATGTTGCCGATCCGCATCACCTTGGCCGGCTGCTCGACCATGTCGGTGACCGACTTCGGCTCCTCGGTCGGCTGCTCGACGTCCGGGGTGGGCGGGCCCTCGACGGCCATCGAGGTCGGGGTGACCACGTACACCCGGCCGTCGTCGGTGGTGCCGGCGATGCCCCGGGCGGTCGGGTCCTCGGCGGGCTGCTGTTCGCTGGTCATGCCGAGATCCTAGGTCGATCCACCGACGCCGGGACCGCGCCCCGCGCCCCGGCGAAACTCGCTGGTGGAGTGTCCGTCCTCGCTTCTAGGGTGATCGGGTCATGCACGATTTCCCGCCGGTCGTCCCGGAGTTCATCGCCACGGCCGCGACCGACGGATCAGCTCCGCGGACCGCGGCCGGTGGGCGTGCGCCCAACTTCGGCGATCCCGACACCCGGTCCCCGTCCCGTTACCTGTGGTGGCTGCTGCGCCAGCAGTGGCCGCTGCTCGTCGTGCTCTGCGTCCTGGCCATGCTGCAGTGGCTGCCCGGCGCGGTCGGCCCCTACCTGGTCGGTCAGATCATCGACCAGGGGATCCTGGGCGGCGACCGGGCGGCGGTCTGGCGCTACGCCGCCGGTCTGCTCGGTCTGGCCCTGCTGGGCGTGGCGGCCGGCGTCCTCGGGCACACCCTGGTGGTCCGGTCCTGGCTGATCGCCATGTACGGGTCGATGAAGCTGGTCACCCGCAAGACCACCCAGATGGGTCACGTGCTGCCCCAGCGGGTGCCGACCGGCGAGGTGCTCAGCGTGGCCGGCGGCGACTCCGACCAGATGGGGGCGCTGACCGAGGTGCTGACCCGCGCGGTCGGCGCCCTGCTGGCGTACCTGGTGATCGCCACCATCGTGCTGCGGACCTCGCTCGAGCTCGGTCTGGTCGTGCTGCTGACCGCGCCGCTGCTGGTGATCCTGGCCCTGCCGCTGCTGCGGCCGCTGGAGCGGCGCCAGGAGCTGGAGCGGACCCGCTTGTCCGACCTGACCTCGCTGGCCACCGACATCGTCGCCGGGCTGCGGATCCTCCGCGGCATCGGCGGCGAGAAGACCTTCGCCGGCAACTACGCCGAGCAGTCGCAGCTGACCCGGACGGCCGCCGTCTCGGCCGGTCGCTGGCAGGCCGCCGTGGACGCCGCCAGCGTGCTGTTCTCCGGGATGTTCCTGGTCACGCTGACCGTGCTCGGCGCCCAGAAGGTGTCCGCGGGTGAGCTGCAGATCGGTCAGCTGGTCAGCTTCTTCGGTTACGCGGTGTTCATGGTCTGGCCGATCCAGACCTTCTTCGAGCTGGCTCAGAAGTGGGTGCGGGCCATCATCGCCGCCCGCAAGACGGTGGCCGTGATGGAGCAGCAGCCGCCCTGGCGGGAGCCGGCCCAGCGGCTGACCCTGCCGCGGGGGGCGGAGCTGGTCGACCACCAGTCCGGGTTCGTCGCCCGCCCCGGTGAGCTGACCATCGTGGTCTCGGCCACGCCGGAGGACTCCGCCGCTCTGGCCGACCGGCTCGGCCGCTATCTGCCGGCCGACCACGACCCGGTCAGCCTGGACGTCGAGGACGGACTGGGCCGCCGGGCGGCGAAGCGGGCCCGGCAGCAGCGGCGGGAGGAGCGGGACCGGCTCAAGGTCCGGGACGCCGAGCTCGCCACGCGGCGGTGGGGGGTCACCCTCGGTCCGGTCGACCTGGCCGACGTGCCGATCGGCGACGTCCGCGAGACCGTGCTGGTCAGCCACACCGCTGCGGCGGTGTTCGCCGGGACGCTGCAGGACACCGTCGACCCGGCCGGCCGGCTGAGTCGGGAGCAGGCCGAGCGGGCGCTGCTCACAGCCGCCGCCGAGGACGTGTTCGACCTGATGCCGGGTGGTTGGCAGGGCGTCATCGACGAGCGCGGTCGCGGTCTGTCCGGGGGACAGCGCCAGCGGCTGGTGCTGGCCCGGGCGCTGGCCGCCGACCCGGAGATCCTCGTGCTGGTCGAGCCGACGTCCGCGGTGGACGCCCACACCGAGGCGATGATCGCGGGCCGGCTGGCCGACCACCGGCGCGGCCGGACCACGGTGGCCATGACCGTGTCCCCGCTGATGCTGCACCACGCCGACCGGGTCGCCTTCCTGCAGGGCGGCACGGTCACCGACGCGGGCAGTCACGACGACCTGCTGCAGCGCAACGCCGACTACCGCCGGGTGGTCGTCCGGGCCATGGACGACGACCCGACCACCGACACCGACGAAGGGGGTGCCTCATGACCGAGCTTCCTGGTCGCGCTGCGCGCTCCGCGGACATGAGCTCCGCGGGGTCTTCCTCGTTCGTCCCGATCCCCGACGACGACGAACCTGTCGCCCAGAATCGCTCCTGCACTCCCGAGAGGCTCCCCTCATGACCGAAGTCGCCACCCGGCTCCCCGGGTCGGCGGAGACCTGGCGCGAGACGCCCGCCGCCCCGCGGGTGCCCGCCTCGCTGGAGCCGCCGACCGGTGGCTCGTTCGGCGACCGGCTGCGGGCCTGGCGCGGGCGACACCTGGAGCGGGAGCAACGGGCCCGGGACACGTACGCGTCGTCCCGCCGTCCCGAGCGGGGGCTGCCGGTGGCCAGCACGCCGGTGGTGATCGCCTTCCTCAAGGACCTGCTGCGGAACCGGCGCGGTCTGGTCGCCCTGCTGCTGACCCTGCACGCCCTGGCCGCGGTGGCCGCCCTGGTGGTGCCGAGGATCCTGGGCACCCTGGTCGACGAGGCCGCTGCGGCGGGCACCCCGGCGGCTCGGCTGACCTCCCTGGGCCTGGCGGTCGGGGCGGTGGTGGTGATGCAGGCGCTGCTCACCTTCGGCGCGCTGTTCACCTCCACGGTGGTCGGCCAGGACATCCTGGCCAGCGCCCGTGAGCACATCGTCCGCACCGTGCTCCGGCTGCCGCTCGGTCGGGTGGAGAGCGCCAGCTCCGGCGACCTGGTCACCCGGGTCACCCGCGACGTCTCGACCATGAGCGAGAGCGTCCGCTTCGGGCTCCCCGAGGTCGTGATCGCGGCGGTGACCACCTTGCTGACGCTGGTGGCGATGCTGCTCAACTCCCCGCTGCTGACCCTGCCGCTGCTGGTCACCGCGCCGCTGCTGATCGTCTCGGTGCGGCGCTACCTGGCGCGCGCGCCCAAGGGCTACATCACCGAGGGCTCCACCTACTCGACCATCAACACCACCCTGACCGAGACGGTCGAGGGGGCACGGACGGTCGAGGCGTTCGGCCTGCAGCGCACCCGGGTCGTCATCGGCGACGAGGACATCGCGGTGTCGGCGCAGGCCGAGCGCTACACCATGTCCCTGCGCAACATCCTGTTCGCGTTCATCGGGCTGGCGTACGACACCCCGCTGGTGATGGTCATGGTGCTGGGCGCCGTCGGCTACGGCAACGGCTGGCTCACCCTGGGGCAGATCACGGCCGCGACCCTGTACGTGCAGGCCATGGTCGAGCCGCTGGAGCGGCTGATCCGCAACCTGGACCGGCTGCAGGTCGGGGTCGCCTCCACCACCCGGCTGCTCGGCATCGCCGAGGTGCCGCAGGACCGGGTGGCCGGCGAGGAGCGCCCGCAGGGGACCCAGCTGGTCGGCCGGGACCTGCGGTTCTCCTACCGGGAGGGCCACGAGGTGCTGCACGGTGTCTCGCTGGAGCTCACTCCGGGCGAACGGCTGGCCATCGTGGGACCGAGCGGTTCGGGCAAGTCGACGCTCGGGCGGCTGCTGTCCGGCATCAACCCGCCGCAGTCGGGCCGGGCCACCGTGGGCGGGGTCGACCTGGTCGCGCTGCCGGTCGATCAGCTGCGCACCGAGGTCGCGCTGGTCACCCAGGAGCACCACGTGTTCTCCGGCACCATCCGGGACAACATCGTGCTGGCCCGGGAGGACTCCAGTGACGAGGCGGTGGCTGAGGCGCTGCGGGCCGTCGACGCGTACGACTGGGTGGACAAGCTGCCGAAGAAGCTGCGGACGGTGATCGGAGCCGGGAACCTCACCCTGACGCCCGCGCAGGCCCAGCAGATCGCGCTGGCCCGGCTGGTGGTGGCCGACCCGCACACCCTCGTGCTGGACGAGGCGACCTCGCTGATCGACCCGCGGACGGCCCGGCACCTGGAGGGCTCGATGGCCTCCCTGCTGGACGGCCGGACGGTGGTGGCCATCGCCCACCGGCTGCACACCGCGCACGACGCGGACCGGATCGCCGTGGTCATCGACGGCGAGATCGCCGAGCTCGGCAGCCACGACGAGCTGGTGGCGGCCGACGGGGAGTACGCAGCCCTCTGGCGGGCCTGGACCAGCTGAGCGCCGGGCGAGACTCCTCCCCCTGAACCACGCTGACGCACCCTTTCGCGTCCTCACGCACCCGTTGCATCGGGTGGGTCAGCGAGTGAAGGAGTGCGCCAGTGGGCTGGGCTCAGCCGGTCAGACCTGACCGGCGTCGAAGTAGGCGACCAGAGCCGGGTCGAGCTCCGGGACGGCGCGGGTCGAGCCGTCGCCGCGGAGGGACTCGGTGGCGACCACACCGGCGGCGACGGCCTCCCGGGCGGCGACCGGGGAGGTCTCGGTCGGCTCGCCGGTGCGGACGAAGCGGAGGAACTCCGCGATCATGGTCGGGTCGGCACCGCCGTGGCCCTCGGCATCGCCGAGGTGCCGCAGGACCGGGTGGCCGGCGATGAGCGCCCGCAGGGGACGCAGCTGGTCGGCCGGGACCTGCGGTTCTCCTACCGGGAGGGCCACGAGGTGCTGCACGGTGTCTCGCTGGAGCTCACTCCGGGCGAACG
>JBMDXL010000537.1:0-2628 GCA_048594465.1 Microlunatus sp.
GAGAGAGGCGGCGGCCAGGACCACCGGCGCCAGCGTGAAGCCGAACGGCTCGCGCTCGACCGCGGTGGGCAGCACCCCCGGCTTGGTGGCGAAGGCGCCCCACAGGAACCGCAGCGTGTACGCCACCGTGAGCGCGGACCCGGCGACCAGCGCCCCCATCAGCAGGACGGCCGGCAGCGGGGGGATACCGGTCTGGTCGCCGTCCGGCAGCAGGTAGACCAGCGACTCGAAGGCCGCCTCCTTGGCCGTGAAGCCGATCAGCGGGGGCACCGCGGCCATCGAGGCGGCGGCCACGGCGGCTGCCCCGGCCACCAGCGGCAGCCGCTTCGCCACCCCTGACAGCTTGCGGATGTCCCGGGTGCCGGTCGAGCGGTCGACCACCCCGACGACCAGGAACAGGGCGGCCTTGAACAGCGCGTGCGAGATGATCATCGCCACCCCGGCCAGCATCGCCGAGCGGGTGCCGAGTCCGCACATGGCCATCAGGAAGCCCAGCTGGCTGACCGTTCCGTACGCCAGCAGCAGCTTGATGTCGTACTGGCGCAGGGCCCGCCAGGCGCCCAGGATCATGGTGACCGCGCCCAGGGTGAGGACCACCGGGCGCCAGCCGGGCAGGTCGGCGAAGACCGGGGCCAGCAACGCGACCAGGTAGACGCCGGCCTTGACCATGGCCGCGGCGTGCAGGTAGGCGCTGACCGGCGTGGGCGCGGCCATCGCCCCGGGCAGCCAGAAGTGGAACGGGACCTGGGCGGACTTGGTCAGTGCCCCGACGAGCAGCAGCAGGACCGCGATCACCGCCACCGCCCCGGTGCCCAGCCGGCCCGGGTCGGCCAGCACGGCCGACAGCGAGAAGGTGCCGGCGGTGACGCCGATCATCACGATCCCGACCAGCATGGCCAGACCGCCGAAGGTGGTCACCATCAGCGCGGTCAGCGCCGCGCGGCGGTTCGCTCCGCGGGTCGGGTTGTGCCCGACCAGCAGGTAGGAGAAGACCGTGGTCAGCTCCCAGAACACGTACAGCAGGATCAGGTCGTCGGCGGTGACCAGTCCGAGCATGGCCCCGGCGAAGGCGACCAGCAGCCCGCCGGTCCGGGCCGGGACGTCAGCGCCGCTGAAGGACCAGCGGCAGTAGAACAGGACCAGCGCGCCGACCCCGGTGACCAGCAGCGCGAGCACCCACTGCAGGGTGCCGATCCGGTAGGCGAGGTCGACCCCCAGCGTGGGGATCCACGGGGTCCGCTCGGTCAGCGAACCACCGGGCACGATGACCGGCGCCTGCACGACCAGCCAGCCGAACGCCACCGCCGGCACGGCTGCGAGCACGAAGAACGCCCGCGCGCGCAGCACGTGCACGAGCAGTGGCGCGAGGCACGCCATCGCGAAGTGCACGGCGATGAGAAAGGTCACGTCGGCCTCTCGTCGTCGGGGCGGTCGGGCGGGGGGCTCGGTGGTGAGGGTACGACCCTAGCGGAGGTCGGCAACCGGGACCTGTCGCTGGACGGCGTACGGGAGCGTGAATGCGACGCGGTAGGGCGGAGCGGTTCCGCACCCCGAGTTGCCGGGTCGCGGGCGGGACGGGCAGGCTTGCGGCATGAGTGCAGCCACGGTCCGCGCCGCCGTCGACCAGCGTCTCGCCGGAGACGACACCGCCCCCGCCGGGAACGAGTTCGTCATCTTCAGCAAGCCCGAGCTGGGACGGCTGTCCGAGGCGGACACCGCCAGGGTCTGGGACCTGTTCTCCTCGGCCCTCGGCTCGTACGGGGTGACCGTCCACCGCACCCGGATCCTGACCGGCGCCGAGCTGGAGAGCACCGGCGTCATGGCCGAGCACTACGGCGTCATCAACAAGATCTCCCGGCTGGGTCGGCCGGCCCTGACCGAGGCCGCCGAGCAGGCCCTGGTCGAGCAGTACGGCGACCAGCTCGACGCCGGCGCCGACGTGCTGGGCGGGCACCAGTTCCTGGAGACGTACCCGGAGTTCGGGCCCTACTCCCTCGGTGTGCTGTTCGCCAACCTGTCGGTGGGCCGGCTGGGACCGGGCACGTACGCCGGTCTGGTCACCGTCGACGGCCAGCCGGTGGTGGTGCTGAACGGCTTCCACCCCAGGCAGCTGAGCTTCTTCACCGCCGAGGACACCGTCTGCGTGTTCCTGCACGCCAGCAGCACAACGTCCTGGGAGTCACTCCGGGCCGACCTGATCGGCACCACCGACCCGGCCAAGGCCGACCCCGGCTCCATCCGCGGCACGCTCTACGCCGATCCGGCCGGCTTCGGTCTGGCCACCGTCTCCTCCAACTTCAACGGCGTGCACATGTCGGCCGGGCCGCTGGAAGGTCTGGCCGAGCTCACCCGCTTCTTCGGCGGCTCGCTGACTGACTGGACCTTCGCCGCCGCGCTGGCCTCGGCCGGGGTCAGCGACGACCGGATCGCTGAGCTGGCCGACAACCCGACGTTGGACGCCGACGGCGAGCGTGGCTCGGCCTTCGACCTCACCGAGGGTCTGGACGCGGAGCCCGCGGCCACCCTCCTGGCCGGAGCCCGGCCCGCCGCCTGAGGCCCGGGCCGCTGGGGCCCCAGCCCCCACGGGTCGGGACCATTCCGTCATTCGACGGCACTGTGTGCTCCTGC
>JBMDXL010000538.1:0-1772 GCA_048594465.1 Microlunatus sp.
ACGCCATCACCGTGGTTGACGCGGA
The DNA here is from genome assembly GCA_048594465.1 of Microlunatus sp. Classification (GTDB taxonomy): domain Bacteria; phylum Actinomycetota; class Actinomycetes; order Propionibacteriales; family Propionibacteriaceae; genus Microlunatus. The sequence goes on from JBMDXL010000538.1 coordinate 26, forward strand.
CGGGGCCGACGGCCCGCACGCCGGCACCACGGAGGACCTGGCGCACCGGATCTGGGACCGGGTGCTCACGCTCGCCGCGCGCTGAGCCTCTCACCGCCGCGCGTGCCGCCGGCCCCGTCCGACCCGGTCGCTAGGGTGGTCCGGCACGTCGGCAGGTCACGCGGCGGGCCGCGCCGACCGTCCGCGGGGTCGGTGTCACCAACGGGAAGGCAATCGATGGGCACCAGGCTGTTCACCTCCGAGTCGGTCACCGAGGGCCACCCCGACAAGATCGCCGACCAGATCTCCGACAGCATCCTCGACGCGATGCTGGAGCAGGACCCGGCCAGCCGGGTCGCGGTCGAGACGCTGGTGACCACCGGCCTGGTGGTGATCGGCGGCGAGGTGACCACCGAGTCCTACGTCGAGATCCCGCGGATCGTGCGCGACCGGATCCTGGCCATCGGGTACGACTCGTCGCAGAAGGGCTTCGACGGCGCCTCCTGCGGAGTGCAGGTGGCCATCGGGCAGCAGTCACCCGACATCGCGCAGGGCGTCGACGTGGCCGAGGAGACCCGGCAGGGCCAGGGTGTCGACGACTTCGACCGGCAGGGCGCCGGCGACCAGGGCCTGATGTTCGGCTACGCCTGCGACGACACCCCGACGCTGATGCCGCTGCCCATCGACCTGGCCCACCGGCTGTCGGAACGGCTCTCCGCGGTCCGCCAGGACGGCACGCTGCCGTACCTGCGCCCGGACGGGAAGACCCAGGTCACCATCGAGTACGACGGCGACCGGCCGGTCCGACTGGACACCGTCGTGCTGTCCACCCAGCACGCCGCCGACGTGTCGCTGGACAAGATGCTCAAGCCCGACGTGGTGGCCCACGTGATCGAGCCGGTGCTCGAGCGCTACGAGCTGACGCGCAGCGACTACCGGGTGCTGGTCAACCCGACCGGACGCTTCGAGATCGGCGGCCCGATGGGCGACGCCGGGCTGACCGGCCGCAAGATCATCGTCGACACCTACGGCGGCATGGCCCGCCACGGCGGCGGTGCCTTCTCGGGCAAGGACCCCTCCAAGGTCGACCGCTCAGCCGCGTACGCGATGCGGTGGGTGGCCAAGACCGTGGTGGCCGCCGGGCTGGCGCGCCGCTGAGAGGTGCAGGTCGCGTACGCCATCGGGCGGGCGCACCCGGTCGGGTTCTACGTCGACTGCTTCGGCACCGAGCAGGTGCCGGTGGACCGCATCGCCGACGCCGTCCGCGACACCTTCGACCTGCGCCCCGGCGCGCTGATCGCCGATCTCGACCTGCTCCGACCCATCTACGCCCAGACCGCCGCGTACGGGCACTTCGGCCGCGAGCTCCCAGACCTGACCTGGGAGCGCACCGACCGCGCCGAGGCGCTGGCCGCCGCGGTGCGGGGCTGACGACGACCGGGACTCACAGCCCGACGGGCACGATCGGGCGGGGTGTCGGGTGATCGCCCTACGATCGCTCGCGTGACCGAGCCGACCGCCGCCGCCCCGCGGTACGCCTCGGTCGCGGTCGACGTCTCGCTGGCCCACCTCGACCGGCCGTTCGACTACCTGGTGCCCGAGGCGCTGGCGGAGACGGTGACCGTCGGCTGCCGGGTGAAGGTGCGGTTCGCCGGTCGGCTGTGCGACGGCTTCGTGCTGGGCTTCGCCGAGGAGACCGAGCACGACCGGGTGCAGCCGATCCTCGCGGTGGTCTCCGGCGAGCCGGTGCTCACCCCGGAGGTGGCCG
>JBMDXL010000539.1:0-1860 GCA_048594465.1 Microlunatus sp.
GGGTTCCGGGTTCCTCGCGCGCGTGCAGAATCTCGCGCCGCAGCTGATCCTGACCGACGATCGCGATCCCGCGAGGTCGTGCCGCCCTGATCGCCGCGGCCAGGCTGGACTTGCCGCTCGCCGAGTTGCCGCGCAGAAGGATCAGGCGCGTGTCCGCGGTCCCGGTCGCCGTCATAGCCATCTCCCGTCACGGAGCCGCTAGCCGACCTACTCCGCTCAGCCGAACCGGCCGATCGACGTCACCGCCCGACGGAGCGCGTCGGTGCCGTCGGTCATCGCCCGTCGGACGGCCGCCGGCAGGTCGGTCGCCAGGGTCTGCTCGGCCAGGACCAGGGTCTCCGGGGTCGCGTGGGACAACGGGAAGGCGTCGGTGACGATCTGGCCGAGGGCCCAGCCACTGCGGAAGGTCGCGGTGGCCGGCATCTCGGCGAAGAACCGGGACACGTACGCCTGCGTGATCGCGGTCTGACCGGGCCGGAAGAAGCCCTTGGCCACCGCGTACAGCTCCGAGGCCGGGGTGTCCGACTCCCCCGTCAGCGACCGCCACGCCGCCTCCTTGGCCGCCGGATCGGGTCGTGCGGCCCGCGCCCGGGCAGCGTGCACGCTCCCGGCGGCAGAGGGGTCGCGCAGCAGCGCGTGCTCGATCGGCTGCTCGTCGCCGCTGATCTCGGCCAGCCGCACCACCACCGCCCAGGTCAGCTCCGGGTCGAGCGGCAGCTCCGGCGGAAGATCCTGCCCGTCCAGCCAGCGCCGGAGCAGGTCGGCGTCGGCACAGCTCGCGATGGCGTGCCGGAACCCGAGCAGCTGGCGGTCGGAGCCGTCGGCCGCGGTCTCGGTCACGGTCAGGGCGGTGTCGTGGACCCGCGCCATCCGCTCGACGCGCTGCTCCACCGGGGTGAAGGTGGACGCCAGCACGTCGCCGCAGAACCGCAGCACGGCGCCCACGATCACGTCCTCGTCGTCCACCGTCGCGATCTCCAGCAACGTGTCGAGCGCCACCGCCGGGTCGACCTCGGCGCTGCGGACGGCGTCGCGGAAGGCGTTCACCACCACCACCCGGGTCGCCGGGCGCGCGATCCGTGGCGCGAGCGATCCCACCGTGGCCCAGTCGGCGTCGAACCTGATCTTGGCCCAGGTGTCGTCGTCCGCGTCCGGCACCAGCACCGCGCCGGCCTCGGCCGCCGGTCCCAGGTCGACGCGCTCGCCGGTGAGAGTCACCTGCTCGCGGGCGACCTCACGTCCGTCGGCGCCCAGGGCGGCCACCGCGATCGTGTGCGGCCGGGCCACGCTCGCGCCGGCCGGCGGGCGCCGGACGAGAGCGGAGCTGTCGACGGCCAGCGTGTCCAACCCCGACGTCTGCAACCAGGCCTCGGCCCAGGCGGGCAGGTCGACCGCCCCGGCGCGCTCCCACGCGGCCAGGAGGTCGACGAGGGCGGCGTTGCCGTACGCGTGCGTGGTGAAGTAGTCGCGCAGCCCGGTGAGGAAGACGTCGTCGCCGAGGTGGGCGACGAGCTGCTTGAGCACCGACGCCCCCTTCGCGTACGAGATCCCGTCGAAGTCCTGCAGTGCCGCCTCGGCGTCCACGGCCCCGTTGCCGGCGACCGGGTGGGTGGACGGTGACTGGTCGGCGACCGACCCCCAGTCCTTGCGCACGACGCCGAACTCGGTCCACAGCGGGTACTGGGTGCCCTCGCTGCAGCAGCGGTGGGCGGCGTACTCGGCGAACGACTCGTTCAGCCACAGGTCGTCCCACCACCGCATGGTCACCAGGTCCCCGAACCACATGTGCGCCATCTCGTGGGCCACCGTGCCGGCCCGTGAGGCCCGCTCGGCCCGGGTGGCCCGGCCCCGGTAGATGTA
>JBMDXL010000054.1:0-2049 GCA_048594465.1 Microlunatus sp.
GCAGAGGTTTGAGCCCGGATGGCTGCTGGAAGGCGGCCAGCGGTGGGACTGCGAGTCCGAGGGCGGAGCTGACCTAACGTCGCTACGCCTCCACGCCCCGAGGACGCTCGCACTGGAGTTCCGCCGCGACAGGCTTGACTCGCGGCTCATGTAGTTCGCCAGCCTCACAGAACTGCAGATCGACGGCGACCTTCAGTGGGAGGGAGGAAGCGAAGCCGGGTGGGAGGTCCTGGGCACTTCGATGTTGGTCGCGGCGCGACCCAGAACGGATGGCCTTGTCGTCTATGCCCTAGAACTGCCGCAAGGGCTCGTGTGCTTCGCGAGTGCCCTTGGGAAGTGGCAGCCGGATCAGTGATGGGTCGGCGCCTTTCTCGGACTGCGGCCGCACCCGCACGCTCACTGGGCGAACCTCTTCTTGCTGACTGCTTCTCGCGGGATGGTGTTCGTGCCGGCCGTGAGGTGCGGTCGGTGGCACCTGGTTCCCGTCGGGTCACCGCCTTGCACGCGAGACTGCTTTCGAGGTCCTGCATGAGTTCCGCGGGGCCCGGCGGCCCAGGACACGCCGACTGGCGACAGGGCTGAGCGCCAACCAGAGCGCCGTTCAGTGAGCGACCGGCAGTCGTGTCCCGGAACCGTCGGGTGCCCCACCAGCTGCTGCAACAGCATGGAAGGACCACCATGAGTGTCGAACAAGAACCGCAAGCACGTCGAGCAGGCGCCGCGGTGACTGCGGGGATCGATTGGGCCAGCGAGGACCACGCGGTCGCGATCGTCGATGACCAGGGCCGCCCGGTCGACCGGTTCAGCGTCACCCACACCGCCACGGGACTGCGCCGGTTGACTGCCCGCCTGGCCCGGGCCGGTGTCGGGGAGGTCGCGATCGAACGACCCGACGGCCCGGTGGTCGACGCGCTGCTCGAGGCCGAGCTGACGGTGTTCGTCATCGACCCCAAGCAGGTCAAGAACATGCGGGGCCGCTACGGCTCGGCCGGCAACAAGGACGACCGGTTCGACGCCTACGTCCTGGCCGACGTGCTGCGCACCGACCACGCCCGGCTGCGGCCGCTGACCCGTGACAGCGAGCAGACCGTCAGCCTGCGGATGACGGTCCGAGCACGCCAGGACCTGGTCCACGCCCGGGTGGCGATGGCCAACCAGCTCCGTGCGCACCTGCAGACCACGCTGCCCGGCGCGATCGGCCTGTTCCGCGACATCGACTCCGCGATCACGTTGCGGTTCCTGACCCGGTTCCCCAGCCAGGACAAGGCCGACTGGCTCTCTCACACCCGGCTGGGGAACTGGCTGGCCTCGGTCGGCTACAACCACCAGGCCAACCTCGACCGGCTCTGGGACCACCTCCACGACGCCCCGCGCGGCACGACCGGCACCGAAGCCGCCGTCCGCGCCGAGATCACCCTCGCCCTGGTCGCCGCACTGACCGGCCTGAACATCCAGATCAAGGCACTCGAGAACCAGATCGCCGACCAGCTCGCCCGCCACCCCGACGCCGCGATCTTCACCTCGCTGCCCAAGGCCGGCACCGTGCGCGCTGCCCGGCTGCTGGCCGAGATCGGCGACGCCCGCGGCCGGTTCCCGACCCCCGAAGCACTGGCCTGCCTGGCCGGCGCGACCCCCTCGACCCGACAGTCCGGCAAGGTCAAGATCGTCGCCTTCCGCTGGGCCGTCGACAAGCAGCTGCGCGGAGCTGTCATCGACTTCGCCGGCGACTCCCACCACGCCAACCCCTGGGCCGCCGACCTCTACGCACGCGCCAGAGCCCGCGGACACGACCACCCCCCCGCCACCCGCATCCTGGCCCGCGCCTGGCTCCACATCATCTGGCGCTGCTGGCAAGACCAGGTTCCCTACGACCCCGCCAAACACCACGCCCTGCAACGACTCCAACAACAGGCGGCTTGACACAGGGCTACTCATGCCGAGAGTCGTGCGGTCAGCGATGCGGGGCACGGGTGCTTGTGCCGCCCGTTTGAGCCACGTGGCGACGCAGACCGGCGGCACAAGCAGGCCCGGAAGCGTGAAGTCCGTAAC
>JBMDXL010000540.1:0-1914 GCA_048594465.1 Microlunatus sp.
CAGTTCTTCGACGCCGAGGTCAGCGAGACCATCTCCGAGTTCGTCCGCGAGAAGATGCGCGCGCGCCTGAAGGACCAGCGGCTCATCGACATCCTGGTGCCGACCGACTACGGGTTCGGCACCCACCGGGTGCCCCTGGAGCGCGGGTACCTGGAGATCTACCACCGCGACAACGTCGACCTGGTCGGCGTCCGCGACAACCCCATCGCCCGGATCGTGCCCGAGGGCGTCGAACTCGCGGACGGCACCGTCCATGAGGTCGACATCGTCATCCTCGCCGTCGGTTTCGACGCCGGTACCGGATCGCTGACGCGGATCGACATCACCGGACGGGACGGCCGCAAGCTGGCCGACGACTGGTCCCGCGACATCCGCACCACCATGGGGATGATGGTGGAGGGCTACCCGAACCTGTTCACCACCGGTGCGCCGCTGGCCCCGTCGGCCGCCCTGTGCAACATGACCACGTGTCTGCAGCAGCAGACCGAATGGATCACCCGGCTGATCCGGACGGTCGGGCTGGCCGGCGGCGCGGTGGTCGAAGCGACCGTCGCCGGCGAACAGGCCTGGGTCGACCACCACGAAGAGATCGCCGGGGCGACCCTGGTCCAGAAGACCTCGTCCTGGTACATGGGATCGAACGTGCCCGGCAAGCCACGCCGACTGCTGTCCTACATCGGCGGCGTCGGGCAGTACCGGCGGCTGTGCACGGAGGAGGCCGACGCCGGCTACCCGTCGTTCGCCGTCCGGCTGGCGGCGGCCCGGGACGTCGTGGGCGGGTGAGCGGGGTGGGGAACACCCCGCGGGGGGGGGCCCCCACCCGCCGGCCCTACAGTCCGAGTCGCAGCGGATTCACCCGCCGCGCGGCCATCACGTACCTGGTGGTGGCGCCGACATGCTGGACGCGGAAATAGCCGAAGTTGAACCCGGTGTCGATGAGGCTCGTCGCCGCCACCACCCCGCCACCGGCCGGCAGGTCGGCTCCACCGACGTGCTGGGGGGTGCCGGGCGCGGTCCCGAAGCCGAGCTGGTCCTGGGCGGTGCGCACCCCGGTCAGCAGGGCGTCGGCCGCCCGGCGGTCGGCGCCGCTGCCCCGGTCGGCCAGCGAGGTGGCGAGCTGGGCGGTGCCCTCCAGCCAGACCCCGGACTGCTCGACCGGCCGCCCGTTGTACTGGGCCGTGGACGTCCTGCTGATGTCGCTGAACGTCATGCCGGAGACCGAGATCCCGTCCGGCACCTCCGAGTTCGGGCCGGAGCCGTTGTCGGTGACGGCCAGCTCGCGACCGGCCCAGTCCAGCGCGCCGCCGTACCGTCGGTCGCGCAGGGCGAGCCAGCTCCAGGTCTGCGGGTCCAGCGGCCGGGGGCTCGGATTGATGGTCGAACCGTCGTTGGAGCCGGTCCAGAAGAAGCCCTCGGAGGCGTTCCACATCTGGTCGACGAAACCGCGAGCCCGGCGTTGGGCACTGGTCCAGGCGGCGTCGCCGGTCAGCGTGCGCAGCATCCCGAACAGCGCGACGCAGTCGATGTTGTGCTCGGTCGACACGTTCGGCTTGCTGACGTTGCCGCCGTCGACCCCGATCGAGAAGCCGCCGAGCGCACCGGGATTCAGGGTGGTCCGAGTGATCCAGCGGCCGATCCGCAGCGCTGTCGCGAGATAGGCCGGAGCCTTCGTGCGCCGGTACAGCTGGGCGAGAGCGATGCCGGCCCAGGCCATGTCGCCGACCGCGGTGCCGAGGAAGCCGAACTGCCAGCCGACGTTCGCCTTGCCGTCGGCCCGCACGAACCCGTCCGGCGAGCGGTTGCCGTCGTAGAACGTGTAGGGGCCGACGTTGTAGGCCTGCCGGAGTCGACCGTCGGAGTAGTCGGGGTCATTGGCCGCGGCGAAGACCAGCCCGTCGCCCAGGGTGCGGGCCA
>JBMDXL010000541.1:0-6096 GCA_048594465.1 Microlunatus sp.
GTACGGCTGGGGCCCGGGTCCAGCGAGCTGCGACCCGACGGCCTCGACCTGGTGGTGACCACCGGCTGGAGCCCCCGCCACCCGCTGCTGGCCGCCGCCGCGGCCGCCGGCATCCCGATCTGGAGCGAGCCGGAGCTGGCCTGGCGGCTCAGCCGACCGAAGCGCCCGGTGCCGTGGCTGGGCATCACCGGCACCAACGGCAAGACCACCACCACCCAGATGCTGGAGTCCATGCTGCGGGCCGCCGGGCTGCGAACGGCCGCCGTCGGCAACATCGGTCGGCCCGTGATGGAGACGGTGCTGGACCCCGAGCCGTACGACGTGCTGGCCGTCGAGCTGTCCAGCCACCAGCTGCACTGGTCGCACTCGCTGTCGCTGCATTCCGCGGTCGTGCTCAACCTGCAGCCCGACCACCTCGAGTGGCACGGGGGAGCGACGGGTTACCGCGACGCCAAGGCCCGCATCTACGAGCGGGTGCAGATCGCCTGCGTCTACAACGACGCCGACCGCGCCACCGAGACGATGGTGGAGGAGGCGGACGTGGTCGAGGGCGCCCGGGCCATCGGCTTCACCCTCGGCATCCCGGGGCTGTCCATGCTGGGTGTGGTCGACGACCTGCTGGTCGATCGGGCGTTCATCGAGCAGCGTCGCGACTCCGCTCTCGAGCTCGCGTCGCTGGCCGACGTGAGCCCCGCCGCACCGCACAACGTGGCCAACGCGCTGGCCGCGGCGGCCCTGGCCCGGGCCTTCGGCGTGCGGGCCACTGCGGTCCGCGACGGTCTGCGCGGGGTCCGGGTCGGGGCGCACAAGATCGAGACGGTCGCGGTCCGGGACGAGATCACCTACGTGGACGACTCCAAGGCCACCAACCCGCACGCCGCCGACGCCGCCCTACGGGCCTTTTCCTCGGTGGTCTGGATCGCCGGCGGGCAGGCCAAGGGCACCACGTTCGACGACCTGGTGGCTGCGCACCGCGACCGGCTGCGGGGTGCGGTGCTGCTCGGCGTGGACCGGGCCGTGATCGCGGAGGCACTGCGCCGACACGCGCCAGATGTCCCGGTGATCACGATCGACGACACCGAAGATGGAGCGATGGCGCAAGCCGTAGCGGCCGCCGTCTCCCTGGCCCGTCCGGGAGACACGGTGCTGCTCGCTCCGGGGTGCGCCAGCTTGGACATGTACCGCGACTACGCCGCCCGAGGGGACGCCTTCGCCGCGGCCGTACGCACTGGGTGAGGAGTGACCGCGTGGCGACTGTGACACCGGGACGCACCGGACGGAACGCCGCGAAGGGCTCACGCCCCACCTCCTCGTCGGGCTCCCGGACGGGCACCAGGACCGACATCGCCCCGACGCCCGGCCGCAGTCTCCGGCTGTGGCTGCAGGCGGTCCTGGACCGCCCGCTGACCAGCTACCACCTCGTGCTCGGCTCGGCCTCGATCCTGGTCGCCCTCGGTCTGATGATGGTGCTGTCGGCCTCCAGCGTCAGCGCGTTCATGATCTACGACGACGCCTACTTCTACGTCAAGCGCCAGGCGATGTTCCTGGTGATGGGCGTGATCGGGGCGATCGTGCTGGTCCGGGTGCCGCCCCACGTCCTGCGGGTGCTGGGGTGGTTCGGGGTCGCGCTGGCCACCGTGCTGCTGATCTTGACGTACACCGCGCTCGGCTTCGAGAGCGGCGGCAACCGGAACTGGATCGACCTGGGCTTCACCTCGATCCAGCCGTCGGAGTTCGCCAAGCTGGCCATGATCATCTGGGGCGCTGACGTGCTGGCCCGCAAGGACAAGCTGCTGGACCAGCCCCGGCACCTGCTGATCCCGTACCTGCCGGTCTGCGGCATCCTCATCCTCCTCGTGGTCTTCCAGGGCGACGCCGGCACGGCCGTCGTGATGGGCTCGATCATGGTCGGGGTGCTGTTCGTCGTCGGCACGCCGATGCGGGTGCTGGCCGCGCTCGGGTTCTGCGCCGTGGGCGGCGTGGTCACGCTCTTCGTCACCAGCCCGGTCCGGATGCGCCGACTGGCCGCCTTCCTGGACCCGACCGCCGATCTGAACGGCGCCAACGACCAGGCCAACGCCGGTATGTGGGCCATCGCCTCCGGTGGCTGGTGGGGCCAGGGTCTCGGCGGCAGCCGGCAGAAGTGGGGCGGGCTCCCGGTCGCCCACTCCGACTTCATCTTCGCCGTGATCGGGGAGGAGCTCGGGCTGTTCGGCAGCCTGATCGTGCTCGCCCTGTTCCTGGTGCTGGGCTACGCCGGGCTGCGGATCGCGTCCCGCAGCGACGACGCCTTCCGCCGCTACGTCGCCGCCGGCGTGACGATCTGGTTCATGGTGCAGGCGCTGATCAACCTGGCCGTGGTGCTGCGGCTGCTGCCCATCGCCGGTGTCCCGCTGCCGCTCGTCTCCTACGGCGGCTCGGCCCTGATCGCCAACCTGCTGGCGCTCGGGGTGCTGCTCTCCTGCGCCCGGCACGAGCCCGACGCCCGCAAGCTGCTGGCCGCGCGGTCGCGGACGGCGAAGCCCCGGGTGAGCGCCGTGGTCGGCTCGCGGCGGACCTCGGCATGAGCTCGGCGAGTACGGGAGGTCCGGTCAGCGTGGTGCTGGCCGGTGGCGGGACGGCCGGGCACACCTCCCCGCTGATCGCCACCGCGCACGAGATCGGCCGGCTGGCGCCGGAGGCGGTCGTCACCGCTGTGGGCACCGCCCGCGGTCTGGAGACGTCGGTGGTGCCGGCGGCCGGGTTGACCCTCGAGCTGATCCCGCCGGTGCCGCTGCCGCGCAAGCCGGGCCGGGACCTCCTGCTGGTGCCCGCGCGGCTGCGCGGCGCCGTCGCCGAGGCCGGTCGGCTGCTGGACCGGACTCGCGCCGACGTCGTGCTCGGCTTCGGCGGGTACGTCTCCACCCCGGTCTACCTGGCGGCACGCCGCCGCAGGACACCCATCGTCATCCACGAGCAGAACGCGCTGCCCGGTCTGGCCAACCGGCTGGCCGCGCGGTTCAGCGACCACGTGTTCACCTCGTTCCCCGACACGCCGCTACCGGGGGCGACCTGCATCGGCCTGCCGCTGCGCCGCGACATCACCGAGCTCGACCGCGGGGCGCGACGGGCCGCTGCCAGGACCACGTTCGGTCTGCCCGCCGACGGGCAGGCACTGCTGGTCAGCGGCGGCTCGCAGGGCGCGGCCAGTCTCAACCGGGCCGTGCTCGGTGCCCGGACGGCGCTGCTGGCCGCTGGGGTGTCGGTGCTGCACGCCGTCGGACCGAAGAACCTCACCGAGGACCTGGTCACCGTCACCGACGAGGCGACCGGAGCCGTCTACCAGCCGTTGCCCTACATCGAGGCGATGGACGTCGCGTACGCGGCGTGCGACCTGATGCTCGGGCGCTGCGGGGCCAGCACCGTGCTGGAGACCGCCGCGGTCGGGCTGCCGGCGGTGTTCGTGCCCTATCCGCACGGGAACGGCGAGCAGGCCCGTAACGCCGCGGCGGTGGTCGCCGCCGGAGGTGGCGTGCTGCTGGCCGACGCGGACTGCACCCCGGCGTGGGTCACCGCCGAGGTGCCCAGTCTGATCCGGCCGGACGTGCTGCGGGGAATGTCGGCGGCGCTGGCCGGTGTTGGTCACACCGACGCGGCCACGGTGCTGGCCCGCGCGACGTTGCGGGTGGCCGGATGGACCGGGGCTGACGACGCGGAAGGACGGACGGGCTGATGGGGTTGCTGACACCGGTCGAGCTGGTCGAGGTGCGCGAGCTCGGACCCGTCCACTTCATCGCCATCGGCGGCTCGGGCATGAACGGGGTGGCGTCCTCGCTGGTCCAGCTGGGTGTGGAGGTGAGCGGCAGCGACCGCCAGGACTCGAAGTACCTCCAGGCGCTGGCCGCCCAGGGCGCGCGGGTCCACATCGGCCACGACGCGTCCCAGCTCGGGAACGCGCGCACCGTGGTCGCCTCGTCCGCCATCCGGGAGGACAACCCCGAGCTGGCCGAGGCCCGCCGCCGGGGCCTGAGGGTGCTGCACCGCAGTGCCGCTCTCGGCTCGATCATGCTCGGCCGGCGCGGGGTCGCCGTCGCCGGCACGCACGGCAAGACCACCACCACCGCGATGGTGTCCCATCTGCTGACCGAGGTCGGCGCCGACCCGTCGTACGTGATCGGCGGCGCGCTGACCGGCGCGAGCACGGGCGGGCACATCGGCGGCGGCGACGCCTTCGTGGTGGAGGCCGACGAGTCCGACGGTTCCTTCCTGCAGTACCCGGCCGAGATCGCCGTCGTCACCAACGTCGACCCCGACCACCTGTCCAACTGGGGGAGCGCGGAGAACTACGCCGACGGCTTCCTGCGCTTCGCCACCGCCGAGTCGCTGCGCCTGCTGGTGATCAGCGCGGACGACCCGGGTGCCGTCGCCCTGACCGAGCGGGTGCGCGCCGCCGGTGGAGCCGGTCCGGTGATCCTCACGTACGGCGAGAGCCCCGACGCCGACGTCCGGATCACCGACGCCACCTTCGCCGGGACCGGGTCGACCTTCGCCCTGGACGGGGAGCCCGTCCGGCTCAACGTGCCGGGGGCGTACAACGTCTGGAACGCCGCGGCCGCCTACGCGGTGGCCCGGCACCTGGGCGCCGAACCCGCGGCGGCCCGGGCCGCCCTGGAGTCCTACGGTGGCACCTACCGGCGCTTCCAGCTGGTCGGCACCGTGGACGGCATCCGGGTCTATGACGACTACGCCCACCACCCGACCGAGGTGGCGAACACCCTGCGCGCGGCCCGGACCGGTGTGGCCGACAGCGGTGGTCGGGTCGTGGTCTGCTACCAGCCCCACCTCTACACCCGCACCCGGGACTTCTGGCGCGAGCTGGCCGCCGCGCTCGAGCTGGCCGACCAGGCGATCGTGATGGACGTCTGCGGTGACCGCGAGGACCCGATCCCCGGGATCGACGGCGCCCTGGTCGCCGAGGCGGTCCGGCCCGGTGCCACCGAGGTCACCTACGAGCCCGACTGGGACGCGGCGGCCCCGACGGTGGCCCGGATCGCCCGCCCCGGCGACCTGGTCATCACCGTGGGCTGCGGGGACGTGACCAAGGTGGCCCCGCTGATCGTCGACGCCCTGCGGCACGAGCGGGGTGCGTGATGGCGCCGCAGCACGGTCGGGGGACCCGATGACGACCGCGACCCAGACCCGCCCGCCCTCGGTGGCCGACGGCAAGCGGAAGCGCAAGCCGAAGGGTCGACGGGTCTGGCCGCTGGTGCTGGTCGGGGTGATGGTCCTCGCTCTGATCGGTGGCCTGGTCTGGCTGGTGGGCTTCTCCTCGGTGCTGGCCGCCCAGCGGGTCGACATCAGCGGGTTGAAGACCCTCACCAAGGCGGAGGTGACCGCCAAGGCCGCGGTGCCGCTCGGGGTCCCGTTGGCCCGTCAGGACCTGTCCGCCGTGGCCGGCCGGATCGCCACCTTCCCGCAGGCCGAGAACGTGGTGGTCGAACGCTCCTGGCCGAACACCGTGAGCATCACCGTGACCGAGCGGACCCCGGTGTTCGCCGTCCGCTACGCCAACCTGTACGTCCTGGTCGACAAGCACGGCATCCCGTACCTGACCGTCAGCAAGCGGCCGGCCAACCTGCCGCTGGCGGCCGCCAGCCAGGACGACCGGGCCAGCCTGACCGAGATCGCCGTGGTCTCCCGGGAGCTCACCAAGAAGCTGCGGGACCAGGTCGTGACCATCCGCGCCGACTCCCCGTACGCGCTCGTGCTGGTGCTCGACTCCGGGGTGGAGATCTCGTGGGGCACCTCGGACCAGTCCGCGCTCAAGGGCCAGGTGGCGCTGGCGCTGCTGAAGCAGGACCCGAAGTCGATCGACGTCTCCGCACCGCACAACCCGACGATCACCTGAGCCCGCCGGTCCGTCGGTTCCTGCCTTGTTGCGTGGCGGCCTGATGCGCGGTGGCCCGATGCGTCCTGGCTTGGGGGGCGCGCTTCGCGTGGTCCGCTGGCCCTCGCTGCCGTCCGGTGATCCGAAGATACCGTCATTCGACCGAGTGTTGGGGCCCTGTCGGCGTCCTGGACGGAGGATGCCGTCGCTTGACGGAATGTTCGAGCTCG
>JBMDXL010000542.1:0-1815 GCA_048594465.1 Microlunatus sp.
GGTTCAGACCGCCGGGGCCGACCATGCCGGCCGAGGCCATCACCGCCAGGCCCGCGCAGACGCAGACCGCCGCCGCGATCGGTCGCCAGGTGGCCGGAGCGGGTCGGGGGTCGGGCCGCGGGGACTCGAAGCGGCCGAAGACCAGCACCAGGCCGTACGTCACCGCCAGCAGCACCAGCCACCACACCGGGCGGGTCAGCCACCACAGCGCGCTGAGCGGCGCCAGCCCGAGTCCCACCCCGCCGAGGGCGACCAGCAGCGAGGACACCGCCACCATCGCGGTCAGGTGCCACAGGAACCAGGTCATGATCCGCGAGTTCAGCACCACCGTCACGAACCAGACCCGCGGGCGCTGCAGCCACCGGGTCAGCGGAGCCTCGGCCAGCAGCACCAGCCCGGCCTGCAGCATGCCGAGGAAGGCCATGGTGACCCGGGTCGGGCTGGAGTTGCTGATCGCGTCACCGGCGGCGGTGATCATGGACACCGGGTACGGGCCGAGGCCCACCAGCAGAGCCAGGCCGACCGCACCGACGCCGGCGAGCAGGAGCTTGCGCCGGAGGGTGGCCAGCCGCCCGTCCAGCCAGGCGTAGCCGAACTGGTGGAAGCTCGCCCAGACGATCAGGTAGTTGGGGTAGCCGGCCAGCTCGGAGCCGGTGCCGATGCTGATCACGTCCACCACGCCGGCCAGCACCACCCCACCGGCGATGGACCACCAACCGAACCGCTCCCACAGCACCAGGCAGACCGGAGCGAACGCGATCACCAGCAGGTAGGCGGCCAGGAACCAGGTGGGGATCAGGGCCATCTGCGACAGCACCTGCACCCGCGCGGGCGTGACCCCGGCGCCCAGCAGCACGACGCACGCGAGCAGCCAGACGAGCAGCAGCGGGACCAACGGCAGGCCCAGCCGACGGAGGCGGGCCCGGAGCCAGCCGCCGTAGCCGACGCCCTTGCGCCGGGCCGACCGCCAGGAGAGCCCGTTGGCGTACCCGCCGACGAGGAAGAACACCGGCATCACCTGGAACACCCAGGTCAGGGGGTGCGACCACCCGGCGCTGTCGAGGACCCCGTGCGGTTGGATCCCGTCGCGGTCGACCGCCACGATCGTCCAGTGCCCGAGCACGACGACGGTGATGGCGGCGGCGCGGAGGAAGTCGATCACCCGGTGCCGGCTGGGTGGCGTGGCTGCGGCGACGCGTGCGGCTCGCGACAGCTTCGGCTCCACCGAGGTCATGCCCGCCATCGTGCCATCGCGATGGACCCGGGGCGGCCCGTTCGCCGGCGACCGTAGACGTGTGCCGGTGGTCACATCTAGGTTGTCTCGTGCATCGCCGGGGCGGTCTCGACCGGGCGGTGGTCGGGGGCTCGGCAGGTCCTCCGCGTCCGGTCCAGCGAAGGAGCTCCACGTGCGCCGTCCCTCTCCCGCTCACAGGGCCAGCGCCCGCACCCGTCTGGCCCTCGCGGTCACACTGGCCCTGGTCGCGGCCCTGGGCCTGGTCAGCCTGCCGCAGGCGCGGACGGCGCAGGCCGCCGACCGGACCGCGGCGCTGGTCGGCAGCCTGCAGTCCGAGCTGGGCTGCTCGGCGGACTGGCAGCCGGACTGCGCGGCGACGGAGCTGGCCAAGGACCCGACCGGGACGACCTACAGCGCGGTGTTCACGCTCCCGGAGGGGGCGTGGGAGTTCAAGGTCGCGCTGAACGACGCGTGGGACGAGAGCTACCGGGCCGACGGGACGAAGGGGGACGCGAACAGCCCGCTGGTTCTCGCCGGGCCCACGAAGGCGCGGGTGGTCTACGACGACACCGCGCACACCA
>JBMDXL010000543.1:0-2201 GCA_048594465.1 Microlunatus sp.
GGCTGGTCGGCCAGGATCTGCCGGGCGAAGGCGACGTTGAACCGCAGGAAGTCGATCAGCTCGCAGGCCGCGTCGATCTCGGCCTGCTGCACCGTCTTGCCCTGACCGAGCATGGTCGCGGCATTCAGCCTGTCCCGCCACGGGCCGGCCAGCAGGTCGGCCGCCCGCAGGAAGATCGCGGCCCGGTCGTCGAAGTCCATCGCCGCCCAGTCCGGGGCGGCGGCGGTGGCCGCGGTTATCGCCGCGGTCGTGTCGGCCGCCGTGGCGTGGCGCGCCGTCCCGAGCACGTGTGCGTGCTCCGACGGCATGGTCACGTCGAACGCGTCGCCTCCGGCGGGCCGGTGCTCGCCACCGATCACCGCGGTCAGCTCGACCGGGTCGGCGGCCGCCATCGCCGCCAGCGCGGTCTCGATCCCGGTTCGCTCCGGCGAGCCGGGGGCGTACGTCTTGACGGGCTCGTTGACCGGCACGGGCACGGAGGTGATGGCGTCCATGGACCGAGGCTAGTGACTGCGTACGGGCGCGGACAGGGCCGGGTGGACGTTCCTAGCCGGTGTTGCGCAGACCGGCGGCGATGCCGTTGATGGTCAGCAGCAGCGCCCGCTGCAGGTCGGAGTCCTGCGGCCCGTCCTCCGGCAGGTTGCGGGTCCGGGCCAGCAGCGACGTCTGCAGCGCGTGCAGCGGGGCCAGGTAGGAGTCGCGCAGCTCCAGGCTCCGGCGCAGCACGGGGGACGACTCGAGCAGCTGCTGCTGACCGGTCACCGCCAGCACCTCGGTCACCGTGCGCTCGTGCTCGGCCTCGATGATCGCGAACAGCCCGGCGGAGTCCTCCGGCACCAGCGTCCGGACGTAGCGGGCCGCGATGGCCAGGTCGGTCTTGGCCAGGGCCATCTGCACGTTGGACAGGAAGGTCTGGAAGAACGGCCAGGAGCCGTACATCTGCGCCAGCACCTCGCCGCGGCCGGCCTCGCGGGCCGCGGCCAGCCCGCTGCCCACCCCGAACCAGCCGGGCAGGATGATCCGCGACTGGGTCCAGCCGAACACCCACGGGATGGCCCGCAGGTCGTCGAGGCCGCCCTCGCCACCGGGCCGCTTGGCCGGCCGCGACCCGATGTTCATCTTGCCCAGCTCGTTGACCGGGGTGGCGGCGATGAAGAAGGGGACCAGCGCCGGGTCGCGGACCAACCGTCGGTAGGCCACCTGACCCTCACCGGCGACCACGTCCATCGTGGTGTTCCAGCCCGACAGCACCTCGGCGGGCAGCAGCGAACGGCGGTGCAGCACCGACGCCTCGAGGGTGGCGGCCAGACCGACCTCGAGGTTCGAGCGGCCGAGACCCGGCAGCGTGTACTTGCAGGAGATCACCTCGCCCTGCTCGGTGATCTTGATCGGACCGTCCAGGCTGCCGTTCGGCTGGGCCATCACGGCCTGGCCCGTCGGACCGCCACCGCGACCCACCGAACCGCCCCGGCCGTGGAAGAGCCGCAGCACCACCCCGTGCCGCCGGGCGATGTCGCGGAGACCGCGCTGGGCCCGGTGCACCTGCCACTGGGACGCGGCGATGCCGGCGTCCTGGGAGGAGTCGGAGTAGCCGAGCATGATCTCCTGCACGTCGCCGCGCGCGGCCACCACCCGCCGGTACGCCGGGTCGGACAGCATCGCCTCCAGCAGCGGACCGGCGGCCTCCAGCTCGGCCACCGTCTCGAACAGCGGCGCGAACCCGATCCGGGCCGAGGCGGGAGCGGTCTCGCTGCCCAGGTCGACCAGACCGGCCTCGCGGGCCAGCACGACGACGGCGTACCCGTCGTCGACGTCGTGGGTCATGGAGACGATGTAGGTCTCGATGACGTCGGGACCGTACGCGTCCAGGGCCGTCCGGATCGAGCCGAGGAGGTCCAGCGAGGCGGCGGCGGGGTCGGGCAGGTCGAACCGGTTGGAGCCGAGCAGCGGGCGGCGGGAGGCCATCTCGGTGGACAGCAGCGCGATCCGGGCGGGGCGGTCCAGCTCCGCGTACGGGATCTCGAGGTCGCCGAGGCGGTCGTAGAGCGCGGCCAGGGCGGCGTGGTGCTTGCCGCTGTGCTCGCGGACGTCGAGGGTGGCCAGCCCGAGCCCCATCGCGGTGGCCGTGCGGATCAGCCGCAGGATCGCACCGTCGGCGGTGAGCCGGTCGCCGCCGGCGATCATCGAGTCCCGGACCAGGG
>JBMDXL010000544.1:0-1700 GCA_048594465.1 Microlunatus sp.
CGCCCCCTATGTTGGCTCGTCGTCCTTCGCCCACAAGGCGGGACTGCACGCCAGCGCCATCAAGGTCGATCCCAACCTCTACCAGCACATCGACCCGGTCGAGGTGGGGAACGACATGCGGATGCTCGTCTCGGACATGGCCGGCCGGGCGAACATCCAGATCAAGGGATCCGAGCTCGGCTTCGACCTCTCCGATCGTGACCTGGCGGCGAGGATCACCGAGAAGGTGAAGGAAGCCGAGGCAGCTGGTTACACCTACGAGTCCGCCGATGCCAGCTTCGAGCTGTTGCTGCGTCGCGAGCTCGGTCAGCTGCCGACGCTGTTCGAGGTGCACTCCTGGCGGGTCTTCACCCAATCCCACGGCGGGGGAGAAGTCGACACGGAGTGCATCGTCCGGCTGAGCGCCAAGGGGCAGGAACAGCGGGTCGTGGGCGAGGGCAACGGACCGGTCAACGCCCTCGACCACGCCCTGCTGAACGCCCTGCAGCCCGCCTACCCGGTGGTCGACCGGTTCTCGCTGGTCGACTACCGGGTCCGGATCCTCGACCAGGGGCACGGCACCGACGCGACCGTGCGGGTGCTCATCCAGACCACCAACGGGCGCCGGATCTGGACCACCGTGGGGGTGGGTCAGAACATCGTGGAGGCATCCTGGGAGGCGCTGCGGGACGGCTATCTCTACGGGCTCATCCACGCCGACGACCCGGCGCCGACCAAGAGCCTCGGGCAGCTGGCGGCCGCGCACGGCTGACCGCGCTCGACTCCCGGACACGACGTCGCGGCTCTCCTCGTCTCCGTTAGGGTAGGTAATCCTTACCTAACTACGAGGAGTCTCATGCGCACGCCACGACCGTTCCGCTTCCTGGCGGCCGTCGCCGGTCTGCTGCTGGTGCTGACCACCGGGTGCTCGGCCACCCAGCCCTCGGCCCCGCCGACCGGGGCCTCCGGCGGCAGCGGCTGGACGTTCACCGACGATCTCGGGAAGACGGTCACGCTGGACGCGCGCCCGATTCGGGTCGCCGGTCTCAGCGACGTCGTCTACTCGCTGATGAACTACGGGCTGACGCCGGTGGCGTCGTTCGGCTACAGCGATCTGGCCTCCGACACCCGCTTCGCCGACCTGGACACCAGCGGCGTCGCCGAGCTCGGCAAGACGTACGGCGAGATCGACGTCGAGGCCCTGGCTGCGGCCGCCCCCGACGTGATCGTGACCCACGTCTACCCGACCGACGCGAAGGGCACCATCGACCAGGCCCAGCCCCTGTACGGGTTCAAGGACCTGGCCCAGCAGCAGCAGGTGGCCGCGATCGCCCCGATCATCACCCTGGTGATGGGCGGCTCCGCGGTGGACGTGATCCAGCGGACCACCGCACTGGCGGTCGCCCTCGGCGCGTCGGCCGACAGCGGGCCGGTGGTCGACGGCAAGGCCGCCTTCGACCGGGCGTCGGCCGCCCTGACCGAGGCCGCGACGTCCGGCGTCGTGACGCAGCCGATGTACGCCGAGGCAGCCAACGTCTACGTGGCCAAGGCCGCCGACGACCCTGGACTGCGGATGTACGCCGACCTCGGCATGACGTTCGTCGAGCCCAAGACCGACGACTACTACTGGGACATCATCAGCTGGGAGGACTACGACAGCATCGGCGGTGACCTCGTCCTCTACTCCCAGCGAGGCTTCGGTCCCGAGCAGCTGAGCAAGC
>JBMDXL010000545.1:0-3600 GCA_048594465.1 Microlunatus sp.
CGGCGATCTACATCAGCGTGGGGGCCGCCGGCACCGGTCTGGCCACCGGCGCCGGCATCGAGGCGGGTGCGGTCCAGGGTCGGCTGCAGCGGGCTGAGCAGCGGGTCGCCACCCTGAGCGTGGCGGCTGAGCGGGAGCGGATCGGGCGGGACCTGCACGACATCCTCGGGCACTCGCTGACGGCGATCTCGATCAAGGCCGGCTTGGCGGCCCGCCTGGTCGATCTCGACCCGACAGCAGCCAAGGCGCAGATCGCCGAGATCGAGCAGGTGTCCCGGCAGGCCCTGGCGGACGTGCGGACCACCGCGTCGGGGATGCGTGAGGTGCGGCTGGCCACCGAGATCGCCGGTGCCCGCTCGGTGCTGCTGGCCGCGGGGATCACGTCGCGGATGCCGTCGGCCCTGCCCGCGCTGGACGACCGGACGAGCGAGCTGCTCGGCTTCGTGGTCCGGGAGGCCGTCACCAACGTCGTCAGGCACAGTCGGGCCGGGGTGTGCGCCGTGGTGGTCGAACCGGCAGCCGTCGAGATCTCCGACGACGGTCGCGGCCTGCCGAGCGGCGGGTGGACGGGATCCGGTCTGACCGGCCTGCGGGGGCGGGTGGAGGCGGCCGGCGGGACCCTCCGGGTGGGACCCGGTGAGGGGGGCGGGACCGTGGTCCGCGCCGATCTCGCACCCGTCGACGGCGATCGTGACAGCGGTCAGCGGGACCGGGCGGTGTCGGCTCCGTGACCGGTGACACCACGAGGATCAGCGTGCTCCTGGCCGACGACCAGGCGATGATCCGCCAGGCCCTCTCCGCGCTGCTCCAGCTGGAGCCCGACATCGCCGTGGTCGGCCAGGCCGGTGACGTGGCCGAGACCATCGGCCGGGTCCGGGAGCTGAAGCCGGAGGTGGTGCTGCTCGACGTCCAGATGCCGTCGCCCGAGGAGGTCGGTGCGGACGGGATCGACGCCTGCGCAGCCATCATGGCCGAGCTGCCGGCGACCCGGGTGATCATCTTGACCACGTTCGGCCGGCCGGGCTACCTGCGGCGGGCGATGGAGGCCGGCGCCGTCGGCTACATGGTGAAGGACGCCCCGGCCGAGCAGCTGGTGGAAGGGATCCGGCGGGTTCACCAGGGCCTGCGGGTGGTGGACCCGACCCTGGCGGCCGCCAGCCTCTCCATCGGTGCGTCGCCCTTGACCACCCGGGAGACCGAGGTGCTCACCGCCGCGTCATCGGGCGCCTCGACCAGCGCCATCGCCGGCGGGTTGTTCCTGTCCGAGGGCACGGTGCGCAATCACCTGTCGTCGGCGATGGGCAAGATCGGGGTGGGCAGCCGCGCCGAGGCCGTCCGGATCGCGACCGAGAACGGCTGGTTGGGCTGACGCGGAGGTCGTGGGTCGCTCCTAGGATCGTGCTGTGAAGCTCGCGGGGCCGCGGCCGTGGCAACCTCTGGCCACCGGCGCGTTCGTCGAGGGCGCCGGTCTGGCCGCCGCCGGGGGAGTGGGCCTGCTGCTCCCGCTACCGGCCTTCGGGGCGGGTCTCGGCTACCTCGGCGGCGCCGCGCTGATCCTCGCCTACTGGACCCGTCGCCGCTTCGGGGCGGCGAACCTGGTGACGCTGGCCCGGGTGGTGGGGACCAGCTGGGTGATCGGTCTCACGCTGCAGGCCGCACTCGGTCAGCTCAGCCCCACCGGGGTGGTCGTGATGATCGCCGTGGGCAGCACCTGCTGGATCCTGGACGGCGTCGACGGGCACGTGGCCCGCGCCCGGGGCGAGACCTCGGTGTTCGGCGCCCGCTTCGACATGGAGACCGATGCCGCTCTCAACCTGGCCCTCAGCGTGGCGGTCGCCGTGCTCGGGGTCGCGGGCTGGTGGGTGCTGGCCATCGGCGGCCTGCGCTACGCGTACGTGGCGGCGAGCCGACTCGCCCCGACGCGGCTGCAGGAGGCTCTCCGGTCACCGCTGCCGTTCCGCTACTCCCGCAAGGTCATCGCGGTGGTGCAGGGCGTCGCGCTGCTGGTCAGCCTGACCCTGGCGGTGACCGGGGTGAGCGCGACCCTGCCGCTGCTGGCGCCGGCCCTGCTCGCCGTGGCTCTGGGCGCCCTGTGCTGGTCGTTCGGCCGCGACGTCGTGGGTCAGCTCCGCGCGACCCGGTCCTGACGCGTCGGAGTCACCGTCCCCGCGGAGGAGATCCCTCGTCGGCGTTGGTTTCTCGATTCGACCGGCTAAGGTGGGCAGTCGGACAACAGCGCTCCGGGAGCCGGTCGGCCTCGATTTGCCCTGGTGCGCGTCTGATGAAAGAATCGTCAGGTTGCTCCGACGGAGGTCGCCGGGGTGTGCCCTGTGCAGGTGGGTGGGATGACGTCCCGCCGTGCGTGTGCAGCGGTCGCCGAACCGCGAGACCTCCATCGTCTGGCTACTGACCACCCGGTCAGGGGCCTCCAGGCGACAGCCCCTAGCAAGCTGGGTTCACACCTGCCTGCGTGCGGTCGGCGCGACACGCCCGACCTCGGGGGTCGGACATACCGGTAGTTACGAGAGAAGGACGGACTGTGGCGGGACAAAAGATCCGCATCAGGCTCAAGGCCTACGACCACGAGGTCATCGACTCCTCTGCGCGCAAGATCGTCGACACGGTGACGCGCACGGGAGCCCGCGTGGCTGGTCCGGTGCCGCTGCCGACGGAGAAGAACGTGTACTGCGTCATCCGTTCTCCGCACAAGTACAAGGACAGCCGGGAGCACTTCGAGATGCGGACGCACAAGCGTCTGATCGACATCATCGACCCCACCCCGAAGACCGTCGACTCGCTGATGCGGCTGGATCTGCCCGCCGGCGTCGACATCGAGATCAAGCTCTGAGGTTTGAAGAGACAATGAGCAACGAGAAGAAGGTGAAGGGTCTGCTGGGCACCAAGCTCGGCATGACCCAGCTGTGGGACGACAGCAACCGCGTGATCCCGGTGACGGTGATCCAGGCCGGTCCCTGCGTCGTGACCCAGGTCCGCACCCCCGAGGCGAACGGCTACTCCGCCGTGCAGCTGGGCTTCGGTGCGGTCAAGGCCAAGCAGGTGACCAAGCCGGACGCCGGCCACTTCGCCAAGGCGGACGTGACCCCGCGCAAGCACCTGGTCGAGCTGCGGACCAACGACGCGAGCGAGTACGCGCTGGGCCAGGAGCTCACCGCCGAGGTGTTCGAGGCGGCCGAGGTCGTCGACGTCACCGGCGTGAGCAAGGGCAAGGGAACCGCGGGTGTCATGAAGCGCCACGGCTTCCACGGTCTGCGGGCCAGCCACGGTGTGCACCGCAAGCACCGCTCGCCGGGTTCCATCGGTGGCTGCGCGACCCCCGGTCGTGTGTTCAAGGGCCTGAAGATGGCCGGCCGGATGGGCCACGACCGCGTCACCGTCCAGAACCTGGTGGTGCACAGCATCGACGCCGAGCGCGGTCTGATCCTGGTCAAGGGCGCCGTGCCGGGCAACAAGGGTGGCCTGGTCGTGCTGCGCAGCGCCGCCAAGAAGGGAGACCTGGCATGAGCGAGTCCCGCCAGATCGATGTCATCGACGCCGAGGGCGGCACCAGCGGCTCGGTCGAGCTGCCGGCCGATCTCTTCG
>JBMDXL010000546.1:0-3319 GCA_048594465.1 Microlunatus sp.
GTCCGCCCCGGTGATCGCCCCGGCGGAGCCGGCGGCCGACGAGGGTGCGCCCGCGGCGGCGTCCTGAGGTGCGCCGGGTCGAGCTCACGACGGCGCTGGCGGAGGGGCCGGTGCTGCTGGACGGTGGACTCGGCACCGAGCTGGAGGTGGCCGGCCTCGATCTCTCCGGGGCCCTGTGGTCCGGACGCCTG
The DNA here is from genome assembly GCA_048594465.1 of Microlunatus sp. Lineage (GTDB taxonomy): Bacteria > Actinomycetota > Actinomycetes > Propionibacteriales > Propionibacteriaceae > Microlunatus. The sequence continues at coordinate 192 of JBMDXL010000546.1, forward strand.
CTGCTGGACGCGCCGGAGGCCGTGACCGCGGCGCACACCCGCTTCTTCGCCGCCGGGGCCCGGGTGGCGACCACGGCGTCCTACCAGCTGTCGTACGCGGGCCTGGCCGCCCTCGGGGTCGACCGGCCGGGAGCCGAGGCGCTGCTGCGCCGCAGCGTGGACGTGGCGGTGACCGCCCGGGACGCCACCCCGGACCCGGAGCGGCGCTGGGTCGCGGCCTCGGTCGGGCCCTACGGCGCCACCCTGGCCGACGGCTCGGAGTACCGCGGGGACTACGGGCTGACGGTGGCCGAGCTGCGGGAGTGGCACCGGCCCCGGCTGGCCGTGCTGGGCGACGCCGGCGCCGACCTGCTGGCCTGCGAGACCATTCCCTGCCTGACCGAGGTGGAGGCGCTGCTGGCCGAGCTGGCCGGCACCGGCGTGCCGTGCTGGCTGTCGTTGACCTGCGCGTCGCCGACCACAACTCGGGCGGGGGAGCCGGTGGCCGAGGCGTTCGCCATGGCCCGTGAGGTGCCCGAGGTGATCGCCGTCGGGATCAACTGCCTGGACCCCGCCGCCGCCGGTTCGCTGGTCGGGCTGGCCGCGTGCGCCTCGGGGAAACCGGTCGTGGTCTACCCCAACAGCGGCGAGGAGTGGGACGCCGGTCCCCGCTCCTGGTCGGGCACGCGCACCGGTGCCGGCCTGACCGACCAGGTGACGAGCTGGGTCGCCGACGGTGCCCGGCTGGTCGGCGGGTGCTGCCGGGTCAGCCCCGCGGAGATCGCCCGGGTGGCCGGGCAGCTGGGCGACCACCCCGCCGCTCCCTGAGGTCGGCATTCGTTCGTGACGGGAATCTGCCCCTCGTGGCGAGCCCCCACGGCGTGTCGCAGGGTCCCGGGGTCGCGAACCGCGCGATCCCGTCAGGACGAGGCCGTGAGCGGCCAGGTCAGCTGCTGGTGGGCGGCGTCCCAGAACATCCACTCGTACCGGGTGGTGACCGCGAAGTGCTGGTGGCAGCGGCGTCGCTCCGACGGTCCGAGGTCGTCGCCGAGCGCGTCGGTGACTGCCAGCACGGCCTCCACCACGGCGTCGAACTCCGGCGACCCGTAGGTCCCGATCCACTCCGCGTACAGCGGATCGGGCGACGAGCGGGCCAGCAGCTCGCGCCCGACCTCGCGGTAGACCCAGTAGCAGGGCAGCACGGTGGCCACCGCCTCGGCGAAGGTGCCGGTCGCGCAGACGCTCAGCAGATAGGACGCGTACGCCGTCGTGGTCGGCCCGGACCCCGCCCGGTCCACGTCGGCCGGGGTCAGTCCCAGTCCGGCCAGCAGGCTGACGTGAAGACCCTGCTCGATCTCGATCGCCTCCGACGCGTGCCGGGCGAAGAGGGCCACGGCGTCGGGGTCGGTGGCGCGCGCGGCGACGAGGGCCAGCGCCCGGGCGTACGCGCGCAGGTAGTGGCTGTCCTGGACCACGAAGTAGCGGAACGCGTCCCGGGGCAGGCTCCCGTCGGTCAGCCCGGTGAGGAAGGGGTGGCGCAGGATCGCGGCGTACGTGGCTGCTCCGTAGCCCCAGAGCTCCGTGCGGAAGGGCACCGGCGAGGGATCATCGAGGCGGTCGCCGACGGGGACGGTGGTCGGGTCGAGATCGGGCACCGGCTGATCTTTCCACAGCCAATTCAAAGGCACACGTGATCGAATTCACCGAATCCCGACGCACTCTTGAGTCATGGACATCACTCAGCTCGCGATCTCCGGGGCCGTGGCCCTGGGCATGCTCGTCGTGGCGCTGCTGGCGATCGTTCCGACGCTGTCCGAGCTCCCCGGCAGCCATCGGCGCCACGATCGCAGCACCGACACCCCCGTCCCCGTCAAGGTGCACCACCACTCGCTCCGGCACTGACCTCTACGTCGGTCGAGAACCGACGGGCGGCGCCCAGTCAGGCCGCGGGATCAGGCAGAACGGATGACCCGCCGGATCCGCGTACACGCCGGGTCCGGTCCCCAGCGGACGCGCCCCCAGCGTCCGTACGCGCTCGTCGGCCTCGGCCGGATCGTCGACCATCACGTCCAGGTGGACCTGCTGTGGTCGGTCGGGATCCGGCCAGGCCGGCGGGCGGTGATCGACCGCCAGCTGGAACGCGAACCCCGACGTACGGGTGTCACGCGAGACGACCACGAAGTCGGGTGACCGGAACGTGATCGGCAGCCCCAGCAGGTGAGCGTAGAACTCGGCCAGGGCCGCCGGGTCCGGGCAGTCGTAGATCACGTGGTGGGCCCGGCCGATCGGCGGGTCGCTGTTGGCAGCGGCCATGGCTCTCTCTCCTCCTCGGCGTCGACTGCGGCTCAGGTCGGCGGGGCTCAGCTCGGTGGGGGTGTCAACCGCGGGTCCTGGGCCACGGCGATCAGATCACCGTTGTTCAGCGGGAACGGCCGACCACCGGTCGTGTTGCGGGCGACCAACGTGATCACGTACGTCCCGGCCGGGCTGTGCTGGACCTCGATGCCCTCGGCGACGCCCGGCGTGGTGGTCATCGAGAAGCGGTTGCCGTCCATGAACCGCTGCCCGGTGCAGCGGTGCCGGGTGATCTGTCCGCAGCGGACGGCGTCGCCGCGGGTCTTGGCGATCTGGATGAACACCTCGGTCCCACCCCCGTCGAGCCGGTAGACGTCCAGCGCGAGCGCGTCCAACCGGGTGCCGGTGGTGTAGCGCTGGTTGCGCTCGTAGGAGTAGCCGGTGAAGTACGTGTTCTCCGGATCCAGCCGCTCCCGGACGACCGCCGCCGTCCGCTCGCGCCAGCGCTCGGCGGCCAGCACCCGGCAGCTCTCCACGGCGAGATCGCACCCTGCGGACGGTGGTGGCGTGCTGCTGGCGGTGACGGTGGGAGTCGGCGCAGGCGGGATCGGTTCGTCCGGCCCTTGGTGCGGCAGCACCAGGGCGGCGACCAGGACCAGGACGGCGGCACTGATCAGCACGACCAGACCCGACGGGAGGCCCGAGAACCGCGGCTGAGCCCCGCCCGGCGGACCGGACGGCGGACCCGACGAGGGCGGCAAGGGGCCGTCGACCAGCTCGAACCGGCTGGTCCGGGGCGGTTCCTCGGCCACCACCACCTCCTCGTGCTGTCGCGATCGTACGTCGGTCCTCGG
>JBMDXL010000547.1:0-5132 GCA_048594465.1 Microlunatus sp.
CCCCGGCTGGACGGGGTCCGGCAGGCCTGCGCGGAGCTCGGTCTGGACCAGCCGCACGTGGTGCCCGTGCCGCTCACCCCCGACGGGGTCGAAGAGGCGCTGCGGGCGTTCCTCGCCGGGGACGGGACCGCGGTGTCGGCCGTCTGCGCCTACAACGACGAGGTGGCCCTCGCCCTGCTGGCCGGGGCCCGTCGCCAGGGGCTGGACGTCCCCGGCGACCTGGCCGTCATCGGGGTGGACGACATCCCCTTGGCCGCCGTCTCCGCTCCCACCCTGACCACCGTCCGGGCCGAGACCGCCGTGCTGGCGCAGTTCATCGCCGACTCGATCATCCGCCAGCTCGACGGCCGTCCCGCCGCCGAACGACCGGGCTCCGACATCCACTCGATCATCCGGCGCGAGTCCGCCTGACCCGGGCGCACGGGTTCAGCTGGGTGGATCGGCCCGACCGCCGGACGTGAGTTCCCGGCGGCATCCGGGCGCCCCGACCAGCTCGCCGTCCACCGGACGCGACTTCCCGGCGACATCCGGACACCCCACGGCCCCGCCCGTACGCCGGAAGCGACCGCGAAGTCACGCGCGGCTGTGCCCCGGTCCGCCAGGCTCCAACCCACGGACCTCCCCGACCGCCAGCTACAGGGTGGCGGCGAAGGGGTCGAGGTCGTTGGCGACCAGCGGGACGGGGTCGACCCGGCTCTCGACGGCGACCACGCGGTTCTCGGTGATCGCCTCGTCGATGGCCACCAGGGTGTCGAGCACGTGGAAGCCCAGCTGACCGGAAGCGAGCGGGGTGCCACCGGTCCGCGCGGCCCGGGCCAGATCCAGCACGCCCAACCCGCGCTCGGCGTGCGCGCCGGTGACCTCGACCTGTTCCCACCGAGGCTCCGCGGCCACGTCAGCGACCGCGGGGGGCCGGGTGATCGTGACCTCGCCGGTGAACAGGTTCGGATCGGGGATGATCATGGTCCCCTCGGTGCCGGTCACCTCGACGTAGCCCATCCTGGTCAGCGGGGAGTCGAAGCTGAACACGCTCTGGCTGACACCGCCGTCGACGAACGTCGCGAGCGCCGACACGTGCGTGGGCACCTCCACCGCGAACTCCGTACCGACCCGCTCGCCGGTCCGCACGGTCCGGGTGGAACGGCTCCGCGAGCCCACCGCCGACACGCTCTGCACCGAGCCGAACAGCTGCACCAGGGCGGTGAGGTAGTACGGCCCGATGTCGAACAGCGGCCCCGCACCCCGGGAGAACAGGAACTCCGGGCTGGGGTGGAAGCTGTCGGGTCCGATGTACTGCATCACGGTCTGGGCCGAGAGCGGCTCGCCGATGTCACCGCGGGCGATGGCCCGACGGGCGCTCTGCATCCCCGGTCCCAGCACGGTGTCCGGCGCCACCCCCACCAGCAACCCGGCCGCGTCGGCCTGGGCCAGCAGCGCCCGCCCGCTCTCGCGGTCGACGCTGATCGGCTTCTCGGTCCACACGTGCTTGCCGGCGGCGATCGCCTTCCCCGCGACCTCGGCGTGCACCGCCGGGATGGTCAGGTTGACCACCACCTCGACGTCGGGGTGCTGGAGCACGTCGTCGGCGGTCCCCCACTGACGCACGCCGTGCTGCTCGGCGCGACGGCGCGCCAGGTCGGCGTTCAGATCGCCCAGGATGACGACGTCGACATCGGGGAACCGCGACAGGTTCTCCAGGTAGGTGTTGCTGATCATGCCGGTGCCGATGAGACCGACACCGACGGGTCCCGTACGGGTCACGAGCGGATTCCTTCCTCAGAACGGTTGGTGGTGGTCAGGTGGCGGCGCAGGCCGGCGACCGCCAGATCGTGGTCGGCGGAGGACGACAGACCGGACACGGTGACGGCGGCGACCACGCCGGCGCCGCGCACCCGGACCGGGAACGACCCACCGGTGATCGCGTAGTCGGCGCCCAGCCAGCCGATGGCCGCGGCGTCGACGCCGGCCGCGGACAGGCGGGCCTCGACCAGCGCGCTGCTGGACTCCATCCGCAGCACCAGGGCGGCCTTGCGGGAGATCCAGCTCTCCTGGTCGGGGGTGATCCCCGGCAGGGCCGCCCGGAAGAGGATCAGACCCGGCCGGCGGATGTCGATGCCCACCGCGTGACCGGCGGCCCGGGCCAACTCGACCATCCCGGCCCCCAGGCTCCAGGCCTCGGCGTGACCGAAGGTGTCGAGCACCAGCTCCTCCTCCTGCCGCTGCAGGGTGGTGATCGGGTCGGTGGCGGTGTCGGGCACGGGCGTCCTCTCCGGTTAGCAGGCGTCCGGTCGACCGGATCACTTATGCGTATCAGTTGTGCGTATAAGTGAGAGTAGGGCAGGATCGTGCCCATGGCAAAACCGGAGGAGCCGGCGACGGGACGGGCGGGTCGCGCGCGACGTCCCACCGCCACCGACGTCGCCCGACGGGCCGGGGTGTCGCAGGCGACGGTCAGCTACGTGCTCAACAACAACCCGCGTCAGGCGATCCCCGAGCCGACCCGCCGACGTGTGCTCGACGCCGCCGCCGAGCTCGGGTACACCCCGTCCGCCGCCGCCCGGATGCTGGTCAGCGGTCGCTCCGACGTGGTCGTGATGCTGCTCCCCGACTGGCCCATCGGTCTCGGCGTGGCGAGTCTGCTGGACGAGCTGTCCCAGGAGCTCGCCCGCCACGACCTCACCTTCGTCATCCACCCGCAGGTCCGCGACCGCTCGGTCACCGATTTGTGGAAGTCCGTCACCCCGGCGGCGGTGCTCGCGTACGACACCCTGAGCGACGCCGACCGCACCACGATCCACCGCAGCGGCGCCGAGCTGGTGGTCATCTCCGGGGTGGACGGGGGCGACTTCGAGTCCAGCATCGCGCTGACCGGTCGGCTGCAGGTCGAGCACCTGGCAGCCGCCGGCCACCGCCGACTCGGCTACGCGTGGCCCGATGACGACCGGGTGCTGTTCTTCGCCGAGCACCGTCTGGACGGGGTTCGCGCCGCGTGCGCGGACCGCGGACTCCCCCCGCCCGAGGTGGCGACCGTCCCGCTCACCGCCGAGGGTGCGGCCGAGGCGATCGGCTCGTGGCGGACCGGCCCCTCCGAGGTGACGGCGGTCTGCGCCTTCAACGACGAGGTCGCTCTCGCCCTGCTCGCCGGGAGCCGTCACCTCGGCCTGGCCGTCCCGGACGACCTGGCCGTGATCGGGGTCGACGACCTCCCGTTGGCCGCCCTGGTCTGCCCACCGCTCAGCACCGTGGCCCGGGACACCGCGGCGAGCGCCCAGGACATCGTCGACGCGGTCGTCGCCCAGCTGAACGGCCGTACGCCGACCCGGTCCGGCACGGCCGCCGACGGCCAACGCGTCATCGCCCGCCAGTCCGCCTGACGTCGTCGGCCGCCGGCCGACGCCCGAACCCGACGTCGAAGGTCAGGCGGCCACCGGGACGTGCAGCGGTCCGTGGATGGCCGTCGACCGCTGCATCGTGACCGGTCCGGTCAGGTGCAGGGTGGGCAGTCGCCGGGCCAGCGCCCGGAACGCGGCGGCCAGCTCGAGTCGCGCCAGCGGCGCTCCCAGGCAGTAGTGGATGCCACCGGAGAAGGCCAGGTGATCGGGACCGCCCGTCCGGGTCAGGTCGAACCGGTTCGGTGACGCGTACGCCGCCGGGTCCCGGTTGGCGCCGGCCAGCAGCGGGACGATGGCCCGACCCTTGGCCACCGGGATACCGGCCACCTCGGTGTCCTCGCGCGCCATCCGGGCCGTCACCTGCACGGGCGGGTCGTAGCGGAGCACCTCCTCCACCACGTCCGGGGCCCGGTCGGGATCCTCGACCAGCAGCTGCCACTGCTCAGGGTCGGCCAGCAGCGCCCGGACCCCGTTCCCGATCGCGTTGACGGTGGTCTCGAAGCCGGCGACCAGCAGCAGCCGGCACAACGGGCCCAGGACCTCCGGGGTGATCTCGGCGGACTGCTCGGTGAGCAGCGCAGACACGATGTCGTCGGCGGGGTCGACGGCACGGCGGGCGAACAGGTCGGCGAAGACGGCGCGAAGCTCCCGCTGGGCGTGCAGCAGCCGCCGCAGGTGCCCGATCGAGGAGATCCCGTCCAGCGCGGTGGCCAGGGTCGCGCCGTACGAGGCGAACGCCTTCTCGTCCACGTCCGGCACCCCGAGCAGGGCGGTGATCACCGCGATCGGCAGCGGTGAGGCGAAGTCGCCGACCAGGTCGAACCCGGCCCGCGGGTCGACCGCGTCCAGCAGCTCGTCGATCCGCCGCTCGACCAGGACCTCGTAGCCGGCCATCCGGCGCGGGGTGAACGCCGGGGCGGCGAGCCGCCGCAGGCGGGTGTGCTCGGGCGGGTCCATCTCCAGCAGGGAGAGGTCCAGCATCTCCCGCGGGAGCGGGTCGTCGCCCGGCAGCTCGGGTCGGAAGACCACGAAGTCGCGACGGCGGACGACCTCCGAGCACACCGCATGGGTCGCCGACATCAGGTTCCCCTGGGACGTCTCGGTCAGCGGCCCGAGAGCGCGGATCCGGTCGTAGAGCGGGTACGGATCGGCCTGGTACGCCGGCAGCCCCAGCTGGGCGACGGGGTCCTGGCGGACCCGGGCTGCGTACGCCGCGACGACGCGGTCCCGGTAGATCCCGCCGATCACCTTGGCTCCGGTCACCGCTGTCGCCCAGCGGCGGCCCGCTGTGGTGCTCACCCGCGACCCGACGTCCGGGCCCGACGGATCCGGATGGGGCCCTTCGCGGTAGACGGGTCGACTACCCGCCCGTGCTGGGTGATCTCGACCTGGCCCGCGGCGACCAGGCGGCGTGCGGCCCGGCGGGCCGGCTCCATCAGCGCGCGCCAGGACTCCTCGGTGCCCACGGTCCGCGCCACCTCGGACGGGCAGATGGTGCTCGATCCGGCCCGCCCGGCCAGCAGCGACAAGGTGACCTCCTCCAGCTGCCGGTCCTCGGCCGTGACCCCCCGCCGTCGGCAGGCTGCGGAGCAGAAGCGCACCTGCTCCCAGTCCCGCTCCCACTTCGCGCGCCACTCGATCCGCCGGCCACAGGAGGCGCAGATCTTCTCCGCCACGGTCATCCGTCCAGTGTGCTCGCCACCGTCGGGTGGGCGGACGGCGGGACGATGAGAGCGCGCA
>JBMDXL010000548.1:0-2322 GCA_048594465.1 Microlunatus sp.
CCGCTGATCCGGGCTCGCCGAGCGTACGGGTTCGGCCCATGGCCCCGCGAGGGGATTTTCGGGTCAGTCCTCGTCGTCGTCGAGGCGGGCCAGCCAGGTGGCCAGCCGCTCGACGGGACCCTCGAACTCCGGGTGGAGGTCGACGAAGGTCTTCAGCTGCTCGGCCAGCCACGCCAGGGTGATCTCGTCGTCACCCCGGCGTGCCTCGAGCTCCTCGATGCCTCGATCGGTGAAGTACATCCCGGTCGACCGACCTCAGCGGAAGGCGGCGTCGAGCAGCTCGCGCTGCTGGGCCTCGTGCACCTTGGCCGAGCCGACCGACGGCGCCGAGGAGGCGGGGCGGGTGACCGGGGTGATGGTCCACTGCTGGCCCGGCTCGGCCTGCCGGAGCGCCCCGATCAGGTTCAGCGCCATGAACGGCCACGCCCCCTGGTTGGCCGGCTCGTCCTGCACCCAGAACAGCTCCGCGCCGACGTTCGGGAACTTCCGCAGCTCGGCCGCGATCTCCTCGGCCGCCAGCGGGTAGAGGCGCTCCACCGGGATGATCGCGGTGTCCCAGCGGTCCAGCTGGGCCCGCTTGGTGGTCAGGTCCCAGCGCACCTTGCCCGAGCACAGGATCACCCGGCGGACGGCGGCGGCGTCGGTGATCTGCGGATCGGCCAGCACCGGACGCCACCGGTCCTCGGTGAAGTCCTCCGGCTGCGAGACGGCCTGCTTGTTCCGCAGCATCGACTTCGGCGTCATGATGACCAGCGGACGGTGCCGCTCGCCGATCGCGTGCTGGCGCAGCAGGTGGAAGTGGCTGGCCGGCGTGGAGGGCTGGGCGACGGCGATCGAGTCCTCGGCCGCCAGCTGCAGGAACCGCTCGATCCGGGCCGAGCTGTGGTCGGGTCCCTGTCCCTCGTAGCCGTGCGGCAGCAGCAGCGTGACCCCGGACTTCTGGGTCCACTTGGCCTGACCGGAGGAGATGAACTCGTCGATGATCGTCTGCGCGCCGTTGGCGAAGTCCCCGAACTGCGCCTCCCACAGGACCAGGGCGTCGGGTCGGGCCACGGAGTAGCCGTACTCGAAGCCCATCGCCGCGTACTCGCTCAGCAGGGAGTCGAAGATGTGGAACTTGCCCTGGTCGTCGTCGAGGTGCTTCAGGGGCACGTACGACTCGCCCGTCCGGCGGTCCACCACCGAGGCGAAGCGCTGCACGAAGGTGCCGCGCCGGCTGTCCTGGCCGGTGAGCCGAACCGTCCGGCCCTCCATCAGCAGCGAGCCGAAGGCCAGGATCTCCGCGGTGCCCCAGTCGATGCCGCCCTGGGTGATCGCGGCGGCCCGGCGCGGCAGCTGCGGCATCACCTTGGGGTGCACGCTGAAGCCGTCGGGGAAGCTCAGGTGGGCGTCGGCGATCTTCTTCAGCGTCTCCAGCGAGACGGCCGTCCCGTGGGGCGCGGCCTCCTTGCTCGGGTAGGCCGGCACCATCTGCAGCGGGTTCTTGTGGTCGGACTGACCGGCGTCCCGCACCTCGCGGAAGACGCTCTCCAGTCGCTGCTGGTAGCGCGTCATCACCGCCTCGGCGTCCTCGATGGTGATGTCGCCGCGGCCGATCAGGGCCTCGGTGTAGAGCTTGCGGGTGGACCGCTTCTTCTCGATCAGGTCGTACATCAGCGGCTGGGTGAAGCTCGGGTCGTCGCCCTCGTTGTGACCGCGGCGGCGGTAGCAGATGATGTCGACGACGACGTCCTTGTTGAACTCCTGCCGGAAGGCGAAGGCCAGCCGCGCCACCCGGATGCAGGCCTCGGGGTCGTCGCCGTTGACGTGGAAGATCGGCGCCTGGATCATCCGGGCCACGTCGGTGCAGTACATCGAGGACCGCGACTCGGTCGGCGAGGTGGTGAAGCCGACCTGGTTGTTCACGATGATGTGGATCGTGCCGCCGGTGCGGTAACCCCGCAGCTGGGACAGGTTGAGCGTCTCCGCGACCACGCCCTGCCCGGCGAACGCGGCGTCACCGTGCATCAGCACCGGCATCACCGGGAACTCACCACCGCGGTCCAGGATGTCCTGCTTGGCGCGGGCGATGCCCTCCAGGACGGGGTTGACCGCCTCCAGGTGGCTCGGGTTGGCCGCCACCGACGTCTTGATGGTGGCGCCGCTGAGCGCGGTGAACTTGCCCTCGGCCCCCAGGTGGTACTTCACGTCGCCGGAGCCCTGGACGGTCCGCGGGTCGATGTTGCCCTCGAACTCGCGGAAGATCTGGGCGTAGCTCTTGCCCACGATGTTGGCCAGCACGTTCAGCCGGCCGCGGTGCGGCATGCCGATGCAGACCTCTTC
>JBMDXL010000549.1:0-5916 GCA_048594465.1 Microlunatus sp.
GCGTGCAGGGCGCCGATCGTGCCCGGCACCCGGCCCTGCCCGGCGACCACGCAGACCCGCCGGGGGAGCCCGGCCAGGGTGCTCAGATCGGGTCCGCTGCCGCGCGCGTTGATGCTGAGGTCGGCCCAGCTGCCGTCCAACCGGAGGAAGGTCGTGCCGATGTCGCCGACGGCCCCGGCCCGGCGCAGCGACTCGAGGTCCTCCGGGTCGAGGTAGCCACCGGCGTACACCTGGGACAGCTCCCCGATCCACGAGCCCACCCCGAAGACGGCGATGTCGCAGCGCTGCTGGAGCTCCCGCACCGCCGCGATCGACCGTTCGCGCCACAACGCGTCGCGGGTGGCCGGGTCGTCGAAGAAGGCCGGCACCGGGAAGAACTGGGGCCGGGCGGCGAAGGCGTCGCAGGCCCGGCCGAGCAGGTCGCTCATCGACCGGATCTCGGTGCTGGAGGCGTGCACCGCACCGTTGAGCTGGACGATGGTCGACCCGCGGGTCGGAGTGGGGACCAGGTGGTCCATCACCGCCGACATGGTCGTGCCCCAGGCCACCCCGAGGATCATGTCGTCGGTGAACCACTCGCTGAGCAGGCGCCCGGCGTACCGGCAGACCTGCTGCAGCAGCCGGCTGTCGGCGGAGGTGTCCCGGACCGGGACCACGTGGGCGGTCACCCCGAAGCGCTGACCGAGCTGCCCCGCCAGGCCGCCGTCGGTGCTGCCGGCGTCGACGGTGATCCGGACGATCCCCTGCTCCCGGGCGAGCTTGAGCTGGCGCGACACCGTGCTGCGCGAGACCTGCTGGCGCTGCGCGATGGCGTCCATCGTCTCGTCGCCCAGGTAGTACAGCGTCGCCACCCGCCGCAGCTGGTGATCGGACCAGGGGTCGTCCATCTGCCGCCATCCGTGCCGGGTTCTCGGGGAGCCGTGAACGTTCGTTCACATCATTGCACCGATGTGCCACAGCGGCCAGAGTTGATCATGCAGACGACGACGAGGAGCCCTGGATGACCAAGCTGACCGTGCCGCAACGACGTTCCTCGCTGGAGGCGATGGGCGCTACCGAGCTCGACGTCCTGGTGGTGGGGGGCGGGGTGACCGGCGCGGGCATCGCGCTGGACGCCGCGACCCGTGGGCTCCAGGTCGGCGTGGTCGACGCCCAGGACTGGGGGGCCGGCACCTCCAGTCGGTCCAGCAAGCTGGTCCACGGCGGTCTGCGCTACCTGCAGATGCTCGACTTCAAGCTCGTCTCCGAGGCCCTGGCCGAGCGCGGCCTGCTGATCGACCGGCTCGCTCCGCACCTGGTTCGCGCGGTGCCCTTCCTCTACCCGCTCAACCACTGGTACGAACGCCCCTACGTCGGGGCCGGCATCGCCCTGTACGACGCGCTGGCCACCGTCGGCACCCGCAACCGGGCCGTGCCGACCCACCGCCACGTCAGCCGCGCGGGCGTCCGGCAGACGTTCCCGGCCATGAAGCCCGATGCGTGCCGCGGGGCCATCCGCTACTTCGACGGCCAGGTCGACGACGCCCGGCTGGTCATCGACCTGGTCCGCACCGCCGTCCAGCTCGGCGCGTACGCCGCCTCGCGGACCGAGCTGGTCGAGCTCACCACCGACCCCGACGGCCGGGTCCGCGGCGCGCTGCTGCGCGACCTGGAGACCTCGACCGAGCACCGGGTGACCGCGAAGACCGTCATCAGCGCCACCGGGGTGTGGACCGAGGAGGTCCAGGCCCTCAGCGGTCAGGACAACGGTCTGCAGGTGCTGGCCTCCAAGGGCATCCACGTGGTCGTCCCCCGGGACCGCATCGACGGCGAGTCGGGCGTGATCCTGCAGACCGAGACGTCGGTGCTGTTCATCATCCCGTGGTCGCGCTACTGGGTGATCGGCACCACCGACACCGACTACCGCGGCGACCTGACCCACCCGGTGGCCACTGCAGCGGACATCGACTACGTGCTCGACCACGCCAACACCATCCTGGCCGAGCCGCTGACCCGCGCCGACGTGATCGGGACCTGGGCCGGGCTGCGCCCGCTGCTGCAGCCGCAGGTCAAGGCCGGCGCCGCGGGCGGCACGAGCAAGGTCTCCCGCGAGCACACCGTCACCCAGGTGGCGCCCGGTCTCGTCTCCATCGCCGGCGGCAAGCTGACCACCTACCGGGTGATGGCCGAGGACGCCGTCGACTTCGCCCTGGGCCGGGAGCGGGCGGCCGCCCTCCCGTCGGAGACCGCGACCACCCCGCTGGTGGGCGCCGCCGGCTACCACGCGTACGCCCGCCGGGCCCCCGAGATCGCCCGCCGCTACGGCTGGTCGGAGGCGATGGTGGCCCACCTGCTGCACCGCTACGGCTCGGCCCTGCCCGAGCTGCTGGCCATGGTCGACGAGCGACCCGACCTGGGCCGTCCGGTCGGCCACGCCGAGGCCTATCTGCGGGCCGAGATCGTCTACGGCGTCACCCACGAGGGCGCGTTGCACCTGGAGGACGTGATGACCATCCGGACCCGGCTCACGTACGAGGTCGCCGACCACGGGCTGGCCGCCGCCGACGAGATCGCCGCCCTGATGGGCGACGAGCTGGGCTGGGACGAGGCGCGCCGGGCGCTCGAGGTCCGGGCCTACCGGGAGCGGTGTGCGGCCGAGGACGCGGCCGCCGGGACCCTGGACGACGCCGCCGCCCAGCAGGCCCGGCAGCGCAACGGGGACGTGCTGGCCGAGCTCGACCGGGCCAGCGTCACCCGTCTGGGCTGACCCCGGTGGGCGTCGTCCGCGCCGCCCACCACAATCATCACCAACACCCGCAGCGAGAGGACTCGACGATGAGTGACCCGAAGTTCGTGATGGCCATCGACCAGGGCACCACCAGCAGCCGGGCGATCATCTTCGACCACGACGGGACGATCGTCTCCAGCGGGCAGCTGGAGCACGAGCAGATCTTCCCGCGCGCCGGCTGGGTCGAGCACGACCCGATGGAGATCTGGACCAACGTGCGGGAGGTCGTCGGGCTGGCGCTGTCCCACGGTGACGTGTCCGCCCGCGATCTCGCCGCGGTCGGGATCACGAACCAGCGCGAGTCGGCGGTGGTGTGGGACCGGCACACCGGTGAGCCGGTCTACAACGCGATCGTGTGGCAGGACACCCGGACCAAGCCGATCATCGAGGAGCTGGGCGGCGACGAGGGAGCTGACCGCTTCAAGGACGCCGTCGGTCTGCCCCTGGCCACCTACTTCACCGGCCCCAAGGTCACGTGGATCCTGGACAACGTCGACGGCGTACGAGAGCGGGCCGAGGCCGGTGACCTGCTGCTGGGCACCACCGACAGCTGGGTGCTGTGGAACATGACTGGCGGGGTCCACGGCGGCGTGCACGCCACCGACGTCACCAACGCCTCGCGGACGATGCTGATGAACATCGACACGCTCGACTGGAACCCCGACATCTGCGCCGCGATGGGGATCCCGATGGCCATGCTGCCGGAGATCCGGTCCTCCGCCGAGGTCTACGGCACCGGGCGCCCGCAGGGCTTCCTGGCCGGCATCCCGATCGCCGGCATCCTCGGTGACCAGCAGGCCGCGATGTTCGGCCAGGCCTGCTTCGAGAAGGGGATGGCCAAGAACACGTACGGCACCGGCAGCTTCCTGCTGCTGAACACCGGCACCACCCCGATCCGCAGCCAGAACGGGCTGCTGACCACGGTCTGCTACAAGATCGGCGACCAGGACCCGGTCTACGCCCTGGAGGGCTCGATCGCCGTCACCGGCTCGCTGGTCCAGTGGGTCCGCGACAACCTCGAGCTGATCGACGACGCGAGCGAGATCGAGAGCCTGGCCAACCAGGTGGAGGACAACGGCGGCGCCTACGTGGTCCCGGCCTTCTCCGGTCTGTTCGCCCCCTACTGGCGCTCCGACGCCCGCGGCGCGATCGTCGGTCTGACCCGCTACGTCCGCAAGGCGCACCTGTGCCGGGCGGTGCTGGAGTCGGTGGCCTACCAGACCCGCGACGTGGTCGAGGCGATGAACGCCGACGCCGACACCGATCTGACCGAGCTGAAGGTGGACGGTGGGATGGTGGTCAACGAGCTGCTGATGCAGTTCCAGGCCGACCAGCTCGGCGTCGACGTGGTCCGTCCGAAGGTCACCGAGACCACCGCCCTGGGCGCCGCGTACGCCGCCGGCATCGCGGTGGGCTTCTGGGACGGTGAGCAGGACGTGATCGACAACTGGGCCGAGGACCGGCGCTGGACCCCGACCGACGAGCGCGATGAGGTCGCCCGGCAGTACCGCAGCTGGCAGAAGGCCGTGCAGCGGACCCTGGACTGGGTGGACGAGGACACCCGGTAGGCGTCCCGGACCGGCGCGGGCGGGTCGTCCGGGCTCAGCTCCGCGGCACCAGGGTCAGCAGGGTGGCCTCGGGCCGGCAGGCCAGCCGGAACGGCGCGTACGGGGAGGTGCCCAGCCCGGCCGACACGTGCAGGTACGCGGTGTGGTCACCGGCCCGGTTGGTCGACAGGCCCTTCACCCGGCGGGCGTCCAGGTCGCAGTTGGTGACCAGCGCCCCGTAGAGCGGCACGCAGACCTGGCCGCCGTGGGTGTGCCCGGCGATGACCAGGTCGCAGCCGTCGTAGGTCATCGCGTCGATGACCGTCCGGTACGGCGCGTGGGTCACCCCGAGCACCACCTCGCCCTCGCTCGCGTGGTCGACCGCGCCGGCCACCCGGGCGTACTCGTCCCGGCCGAGGTGCGCGTCGTCCACCCCGCGGAACCCGATCCGGGTGCCGTTGATCTCCAGCGTCAGCCGGCGGTGGGTGAGGTCCACCCAGCCCCGGGACTCGAACGCCGCCCCCAGCTCGCGCCAGGGCAGCTCGGTGGGGTGCTCGCGGCCCATCCGGCTGGGCCGGGTCAGGTAGGTGAGCGGGTTCTTGAAGGTGGGCGCGTAGTAGTCGTTGGAGCCCCAGACGAAGACGCCGGGCTTGTCCAGCAACCGACCGAGGGCGCGCGTGACCACCGGCACCGCGTCGGGATGGGACAGGTTGTCCCCGGTGTCGATGACCAGGTCCGGCTCCAACCCGGCCAGCCGGGACACCCACGCGATCCGCTTGGCGTTCTTCGGCGTCAGGTGCAGGTCGGACACCTGCAGGACCCGGATCGGCCGCGCCCCGGCCGGCAGGACCGGCACCTCGACCCGGCGCAGCACGTAGGCGTCGACCTCGTACAGGCTCGCGTACGCGAGCGTGCCCGCACCGAGGGCACCGAGCCCGAGCACCGTCGTGCCGAGCACGCCCGCAGCAGTCATGGCGAGCACGTTATCGACCCCATCGTTCGTGCCGAAATCCACCACGGGTGTGGAGAACGCCACAAAAGTCCGGGGCGGGTCGGCGGGGTGGGCTGGGAGACTGGGGCCATGACCGACTCGACTGGACTCAAGCAGCAGCTGCGCACCGACCTGACCACCGCGATGAAGGCCCGCGACAAGGTGCGCTCCGGCACGCTCCGGATGGTCCTCACCGCCATCAGCGAGGCCGAGGTCTCGGGCACCTCGTCGCACGAGCTGTCCGACCAGCAGGTCCTCGACGTGGTCATCAAGGAGGCCAAGAAGCGGCGGGAGGCCGAAGAGGCGTTCGCCCAGGCGGACCGTCCCGAGCTGGCCGAGAAGGAGCGGGCCGAGGCCGCCGTGCTGGCCGACTACCTGCCGCAGCAGCTGACCGCCGACGAGATCGCCGCCGTGGTCGCCGAGGCGATCGCGAGCACCGGGGCCGCCGAGCTGGGTCCCAGGGGCATCGGCAAGGTGATGGGCGTCGTGACCCCGCAGACCAAGGGCAAGGCGGACGGCGGGGCCGTGGCGGCAGAGGTCCGCAAGCAGCTCGCCGGCTGAGGTCGGGGCGGGTTCGGGGCTGGGTTCGGGGCTGGGGTCGGGACGGACGG
>JBMDXL010000055.1:0-1569 GCA_048594465.1 Microlunatus sp.
TACTGCCGCGCCGACCAGACCGACAACTGGTCCCGCCGACTCGGGCCCGAACGCGCCGCCCGGGCCTGGCGCACCCGCGACCTGCGGGACGCGGGGGCCCGGCTGGCCCTCGGCTCCGACTGGCCCGTGGCGCCGTTCGACCCGCGCGGCATCCTGGCCGACGCCCAGCTGCGGCGACCGCACGACCGGCCGGACACGGCGCCGATCGGGCCGGAGCAGGGTCTGACGGCCCGGATGGCCCTGGAGGGCTACACCAGCCACGCCGCAGCCGCCGCCGGCCTCGGTGACGTCGCCGGGCGGATCCGCGAGGGCTACCGGGCCGATCTCAGCGTGTTCGGCCTGGACCCGCTGCGGGTCCCACCGGACGAGCTCGCCGAGACGCCGGTGCCGCTCACGGTCGTGGCCGGGACGGTGACGCACCGGGGGTGACCGTGGCCGGGACGGTGACGCACCGGGGGTGACCGTGGCCGGGACGGTCACGTTCCGGCTCTCGGTAGCCCGGTGGGACACTGACCCTCCCCGGCGAAAGGCAGCGAGACCTGTGGCTCGTCCGCGTCGCCCGATCCTGTCCCGCGACCTGATCGTGGCCACCGCGCTGGAGCTGGTCGACCGCACCGGTCGGTTCACCCTCCCCGAGCTGGCGCAACGGCTGGGGGTCAGCGTGTCCTCGCTCTACCACCACGTCGACGGCCGGGCCAGCATCGTCGAGGGCATCCGCGGTCTGGTCACCGCGACGATGGCTCCGCTGACCGAGCCGGACTGGCGGGACGCGGTGGTGCACTGGGCGACGTCCTACCGGGACGCCTTCGCGTCCCACCCGGCGGCGATCCCGTTGCTCGTCGGCCAGACCGTGAGCGACCCGCTCACCCTGGCCCACTACGAGCGACTGGCCGAGCTGCTGCAGGACCGGGCCGGGTTGGTCGGCGCCGACCTGGTGGTGGCGATCACCATGCTGGACACCCTGTGCCTGGGGGCCGCGTTGGACCTCGCGGCCCCGGCCGAGGTGTGGGCCGACCGCGCCCGCGACACCGCCCTCGCCCGATCCCTGGTCGGGACGTCGCACGCCGCGCTCTCCCGGGCCGCTTTCGACCGCCAGCTCAGGCTGATCGTGGACGACCTCGCCCGCCCGGCACCCGGGCACGCGGTCTGAGCGGTCAGCCGCCGGTGTTCCGCGGGTGGCGGCGGGCCAGTCGCTCGTTGCCGCGCCGGTAGTTGCCGGTCAGCCGAGCCATCAGCTCCTGGGCGTCCCCGCGCTGCACGTCGTCCAGGAAGACCGTCGCGCGGTCGCCGCGCAGGGTGGTCGCCCGGCGTCCGTGGTGGGAGATGACCACCTCCTCACCCCGCCGCACGTAGGAGAACCCCTCGGCCCGACCGCTCATCCCCGCAGTCTGGCACCGCCGCGGGGGTCGGTCACGTGCCGGATCCAGAGGGCGTCGGCCGCGTGCGTCGCCGGCGGAGCGGCCGGCCCGCGGCGTCCCGAGCCGGGGTCGGTGCCCCGCCCCGCACCCGCAGCCGCTGCTCGAGCTCCTGCAGGTGGGGGAGCGCCTCGGCCAGCTCGGCCGCCAGCTG
>JBMDXL010000550.1:0-1973 GCA_048594465.1 Microlunatus sp.
GTACGCCAACGTGGCCTGGGTGTTCGGTCAGCACGACCGCGGCTGGACCGAGCGTCCCGTCTTCGGCAAGGTCCGGTACATGTCGGCCGGCGTGCTCGAGCGCAAGGCCGACCCGCAGGCGTACATCGAGAAGGTCGACGCCCTGGTGGCCGAGGTCGAGGGCTGACCCGGCGACGCGCGGGCTAGCGTGTCGCCATGGATCTCGCTGAGCGCCCGGAACCGCCCCATCCCGCCGGGTGGGTGATCGCCGAGTTCACTGCCGACGGCCGGCTGCTGGGCCAGTTGCACGACGGCGGACGGGTCTGGGACGACGAGGACGAGGCGGCCGCCGTGGTCGAGCGCGGTGACCGACCCGAACGGCCGCTCGTCCTCTACGCCCTGGTGCCCGCCTGGGGACCGGTCGAGGACCCGACGGCCACGGTGGTGGGGCCCGACTGAGCCCCGGCCGCGGAACGGATGGAGTTGTCCCCGATGTCGGTGACAACTGCGTCCACTCCGCGCCCACGTTCCCGGCGGCCGGCGTCGAAGGCACCCTCCCACCGTTTCACCGCCGCGACCAGGACGAAGCTGAGCGTGACCAGCAGCGCCCACGAGCCCCATTTCCCCACGTGCACGAGCTGCCAGATCGCCGCCTGGTCCGGGTAGCGCCAGGCCCCCAGCAGGGTGGCGGCGTTCTCCGCCACCCACAGGATGAAGCCGATCAGCACGAACGACAGGCTCAGCGGCATGGCGTACCGGTGCCGGCCGACGGTGAACCAGACCCGGCTCGACCACAGCACCACCACGAAGCCGACGGCGATCAGCCAGCGCAGATCGGGCAGCCAGTGGTGGGTGAAGAAGTTCGCGTACGCGGCCACGGCCAGCAGCACGGCCCCGACCCAGCGGAAGCGGCTGATCCGCAGGTCGAAGCGCCGGAACGCCTGACACAGGTAGGACCCGACCGCGGCGTACATGAAACCGGAGTAGAGCGGCACCCCGGCCACCTTCGACCAGGCGTCCTCCGGGTAGGCCCACGAGCCGACCCGCACCTTGAACAGCTCCAGGGCCAGTCCGATCAGGTGGAACGCGAAGATGACCGCGACCTCGCGGGCCGTCTCCAGCCGGAGCACGAAGAAGACCGCGGTCACCAGCACCCCGTACGCGAGCAGGGCGTCGTAGCGCCGGACCGGCAGCGGCACCACCCGGGTCAGGGCCAGCCCGACGAAGACGGCTGCGGCGAACAGGCAGCACTGCAGCTCGATCCAGCCGAAGCGGACCAGCTGAACCAGACCGTGGCGCACCCGCTCAGTCCTCGACCCACTCGAGCAGGTCACCGGGCTGGCACTCCAGCACCCGGCATATCGCCTCCAGGGTGCTGAACCGGACCGCCTTGGCCCGGCCGTTCTTCAGCACGGCCACGTTGGCCGGGGTGAGGCCGACCTGCTCGGCGAAGTCCCCCACGCTGAGCTTGCGCCGGGCCAGCTGGACGTCGATCCGCACGACGATCGGCATCAGATGACCCCTTCCATCTCGGCCCGCAACGTGGTGGCCTGCCGCAGCAGGGCTCGCATCACGTACATCAGCAGCACCACGGTCCCGCCCGCCAGCACCATGGCGATGAGCAGCAGCGGTGTCCCCGGGTCGTCGAACAGCACCAGGCAGAGGACGACGGTGGTGCCGGCCAGCAGCGCCCAGGCGGTGGTCAGCGCCGCCAGGATCGCGTTCACCCAACCGAAGGCTTCCTCGCTGAAGATCCGGTCGGCCATCACCATGCTGAGCAGCCGCCAGGTGCACACGATCACCACCTGGCCGCACACCATGCCGAGCACGGCGACGACCAGCAGAGGCCAGCGCAACGGGGCGAAGGCCGGCGACTCCCGGGCCAGGAACGCCAGCTGCCCCGGGACGGAGAACGTCTGGCCCAGCAGCAGTCCCACGAACAGCAGCACCAGCAGGATCCGGAGCACCACCACGGCCCGAGAGGTCATCGACAT
>JBMDXL010000551.1:0-5835 GCA_048594465.1 Microlunatus sp.
CGAACTTCAGCTCGGCCTCGACCTTGTCGCCCTCGGTGACCGCGACGTTGCGCATGTTGTCGCCGAACCGGGCGAGCTTGAGACTCCTGATCGCCGACCAGCCCAGGGCCGCCCGCTGCCAGGCCGTCACCCGCCCGATCACGGCCGGGTCGGACACGTGCCCGACCACCGTCTTGCGGGCCACCCCGAGCCGGGTCTGGATGTAGCCGAACTCGCGGTCGCCGTGGGCGGCCTGGTTCAGGTTCATGAAGTCCATGTCGATGGACTCCCAGGGGAGCTCCACGTTGGCCTGGGTGTGCAGGTGCAGCAACGGCTTCTGCAGCGCGTCCAGACCGCGGATCCACATCTTGGCCGGGGAGAACGTGTGCATCCAGGCGATCACGCCGATGCAGTCCGGATCGGCGTTCGCGGCCAGGATCAGCCGGTGGATGGCTTCGGAGTCGGTCAGCACCGGCTGCCACACCACCGGGGTGTCGAGAGCTGCGTTCAGGCCCTCGACCACGGTCTGCGACTGGCTCGCCACCTGGTCCAGGGTCTCGGGGCCGTAGAGCCCCAGGCTCCCGGTCAGGAACCAGCAAACGGGTGATCCACTCATCGGGTCTCTCCTCGGGACTGTCCGTAGACGTTCTGGTAGCGGTCGTACAGGCTGTCGATGTCGGCCTGCGGGATCGGGATCGGCTCGCCCAGCTGGCGGGCGATGTGCACCGTGCGGGCCACCTCCTCCACCATCACGGCGGCCTTGACCGCGGCCTTGGCGTCGGCGCCGACGGTGAACGGGCCGTGGTTGCGCATCAGCACGGCCTTGGACCGGCTCCGACGCAGGGTCTCGACGATGCCGCGACCGATCGAGTCGTCGCCGATCAGGGCGAACGGCCCGATCGGGATCGGCCCGCCGAACTCGTCGGCCATCATCGTCAGCACGCACGGCACCTCCTCGCCGCGCGCGGCCCAGGCGGTCGCGTACGTGGAGTGGGTGTGCACCACACCCCCGACCTCGGGCAGCTGGGCGTACACGTAGGCGTGCGCGGCGGTGTCCGAGGACGGCGCGCGGTCGCCCTCGACCAGGTTGGCCTCCAGGTCGGTGACCACCATCGTCTCCGGCGTCAGCTCGTCGTAGCTCACCCCGGCCGGCTTGATCACCAGCAGGTCCCGGCCCGGGACCCGGGCGGACACGTTGCCCGCCGTCCAGACCACCAGCTCGTTGCGGGGCAGCTCGGCGTGCAGCGCCGCCACCTCGGCGCGCAGCCGGCGGATGGTGGCGTCGACCTCCGCGGTCAGACTCATCGCTCTCCTGGTGTCCCGGGCCGGAGTCGGATCACCCCGGCGGCGTGTTAACGATAACACCACCGGCGGGCGACGTCAGCGGTGGCCGGGACACGCCGGCCCGGACAGAGCCCCAGGATCAGGCGGGAGCTGCGGTGCTGGCCCGGACGACCAGCTCGGGCGGCTGGCGTACGGGGTCGGCCGGCTCGGCGCCGTCGATCCGGGCGAGCAGCCGCTCCACCCCGAGCCGGCCCAGGGTGACCAGGTCCTGGCGGACCGTGGTCAGCGGCGGCAGCGTGAACCCGGCCGCGTCGATGTCGTCGAACCCCACCACCGACACCCGGTCGGGCACCGGCACCCCGGCTTCGGTGAGCGCCCGGACGAGACCGATGGCCATCAGGTCGTTGGCCGCGAAGACCGCGGTGGGCGGGTCGGCGGCGGCGGCCAGCTCCTGACCCACCCGGTAGCCGCTGGCGGCCGACCAGTCGCCGGCCAGCACATCGGGCACCGTGATCCCGGCCGCGGTCAGCTCGTGCCGCCAGCCCCGCAGCCGCGCCGCCGCGTCCAGCCAGTCGATCGGTCCGGCCAGGTGGGCGACGCTGGTGTGCCCGAGGTCGAGCAGGTGCCGGACCGCCAGCCGGGCGCCCTGCTCCTGGTCGATGGCCACCACGTCGAAGCCGTCGGCCGGCGCGGCGTCGGTGGCCACCATCACCGTCGGCACCCCGAGGGCCGCGTCGGAGCAGGCCTCGACCGCGCTGGGCACCGGTGCCACCACCACCAGGCCGTCGACCTGCTGACCGAGGAAGTGGTCGATCGCGGTGGCCACCGAGTCCGGGTCGAAGTCGGACAGGCTGGCCAGCGACACGTACCAGCCGTGACGGCGGGCGGCCTGCTCGACGGCGATCACCAGCGAGGACGGTCCGAACAGGTTGGAGGCAGGGGCGAGCACGCCGATGGTGTGGGTCCGTCGGGTGACCAGGGCCCGGGCGAACGGGTTGCGCCGGTAACCGAGCTGGGTGATCGCGGACTGGACCCGTTCACGGGTCTCCGGCCGGACGCTGGGGTGGTCGTTCAACACCCTCGACACGGTCTGGTGGGAGACCCCGGCCACCCTGGCGACGTCGTGCATCCCCGGCGGTCGCACCGCGTTCATCGTGCGGCTCAGCGCTGATCCGGCGGAGTGGCGCGGCCGCCCTCGAAGGTCCGCTCACGCAGATCCGGGATCCGTGGGTCGTCGGCACCCGAGCCGTTGCCGGTGTCGGCCGGCGCCGTGACCTCGGTGGTTCCCGGGGCACGATCGTCCGCGACGGTCGGCGACGCGGTGCCGTCACTCGCCGGCCCCGGATCGACCTCGCCCTCGAAGGGCACGTCGATCCGTCCGAACTGCTTCATCATGCTGCGGCCGAGGAAGAACAGCACCACCCCGAGCAGCACGATGACGACCAGCGGCGTCCACCCCGGCCGCACCAGGTTGGGATCGACCTCCAGCAGCATCATGTGGGCACCCTACTCGTGGCCGACGTCAGACCCTCGGCGCCGGAGACCGCCACCCCGGCGAACAGGTCGTCCTCGGGCACCGGGCTGTCCACCGTGCTGCGGACGAGCTGGTAGTCCTCACTCGGCCAGGCGCGCTGGTGGATCTCCAGCGGCACCGAGAACCAGGGACCCTCCGGATCGATCTGGGTGGCGTGGGCCAGCAGGGCCTGGTCGCGGACCGCGAAGTAGTCGGCGCACGCGACCCGGGTGGTCAGTCGCTGCTCGTCCTCGGGCTTGCGCTCCCAGGTCGCCAGCCGCTCCGCGTACGGCGACTCCAGACCCGCCTCGATCATCGCGTGGTTGAGCGCCGCGAACCGGTGCCAGTGGAAGGACAGGTGGTAGTAGAGCTTGCTCACCTGCCAGGGCTCGCCGGCCTCGGGATAGCGCGTGGGGTCGGCCGCGGCGTCGAAGGCGGCCACGCTGATCTCGTGGCAGCGGATGTGGTCGGGGTGCGGGTAGCCGCCGTTCTCGTCGTACGTGGTCATCACCTGCGGCCGGAACCGGCGGATGACCTCCACCAACCGGCCCACCGAGACGTCCAGGTCGACCAGGGCGAAGCAGCCGTCCGGCAGCGGCGGCAGCGGGTCGCCCTCGGGCAGTCCCGAGTCGACGAAGCCGAGCCAGACCTGCTCGACGCCGAGGATGCTGCGGGCCCGGTCCATCTCGGCGCGGCGGATCTCGCCGATGTTGGCCAGGATGTCGGGCCGGTCCATCGCCGGGTTGAGGATGGAACCCCGTTCGCCGCCCGTGCACGTGGCGACCATCACCTCGACGCCCTCGGCCACGTACTTGGCCGTGCTCGCCGCTCCCTTGCTCGACTCGTCGTCGGGGTGGGCGTGGACGTGGAGCAGTCGCAGGGGTTCGCCGGCGGCGTCCCACCGCAGCGGGGGTCGTTCCATGGGCGTCCATGCTGCCACTGACCGGACGGTTCCGCCGACCACCGCCCGCTCCGGGAGACGACCGGGGCTCCGGGTTCCGCCCCGTCGCACCGGTGACGGCCGGGACCCGGTCGCGGGGAATCGGCGTTCGCGGCCGCAGCGGCCACAATGGACGGCATGCCATCCCGGAGGGACGCCCAGCGTGCGGGGCTCAGCGAGGCCGACCGGGAGCGCTTGGCCCGGCGCTACCCGGCCCCCCGGCTGCCGCGCGCGGCCCTGATCGGCGTCGTCGCGGTGGTGGCCGCCGGCGCCCTCGGCTGGCTGGTCTGGACCGGTCTGGTGCACGCGCGGCCGGTCGTCTCGGCCAACGTCGCCGCGTACACGGTGGTGTCGGACCGGCGGATCGACGCCACCGTGACCGTCGATCGCACCGACCCCTCGGTGCCGGTCGTCTGCCGGGTGTCGGCGCAGGCGGAGGACTTCCAACCGGTAGGTGAGGTCAACCTCCCGGTGGAGGCGACCGCCGAGCGGGTGGTCAACGTCAGGGTCTCCCTCACCACCCTGCGTCGGGCCACCACCGCGGTCATCCGCGAGTGCTCTCCGGCCTGACGCCTGGGTCCGCCGCGCCGGACGAGCTGTTGCTACGCTTGTTCGATGCCTGAACACGTTCACGAGGTCATCTGGCTCACCCAGGAGGCGTACGACAAGCTGCAGTCCGAGCTGGACCAGCTGTCGGGGCCGGGGCGCGCCGAGGTGTCCGCGCGGATCGCCGCGGCTCGCGAGGAGGGTGACCTCCGGGAGAACGGCGGTTACCACGCTGCCCGTGAGGAGCAGGGCAAGCAGGAGGCCCGGATCCGCCAGCTCGCCGACATGCTGCGCCGGGCCGAGGTCGGCGAGGCGCCGACCGACGTCGACGCGGTGGGTCCCGGTGTCCAGGTGACCGTGGCGTTCTTCGGCGACGAGTCCGACACCGACACCTTCGTGCTGGGCTCGCGGGAGCTGCTGGGTCTGGACGAGGCCGTCGACTCGACGAACGTCTACAGCCCGCAGTCGCCGCTCGGCGCGGCCATCCTGGGCAAGAAGAAGGGTGACTCGGCCAGCTACGAGGCGCCCAACGGCAAGGCCATCGAGGTCACCATCGTCGACGTGCAGCCCTTCAAGAGCTGACCCACTCCTCCCGTACGCAGACGAACCCGGCTCGGTGATCGAGCCGGGTTCGTCGCTGTCTGGACGGGGCGGTTTCCGGACACCCCCTACAAGGTGGCCAGCAGCCGGGCGGCATCCTCGGGCGGCAGGGCGCCGGACGCCACCTCGGACAGGATCTGCTCGCGGGTCAGCGGCAGGTCCTCCGGCTCGTCGGACAGACCGAGCTTCTCCAACAGCCGATCGAAGCGCAGCCGGGCCGTCGGGTAGGAGACGCCGAGGTGCCGCTCGACCTCGCGCAGATTGCCCCGGGAGGCCAGAAACACCCGGAGCAGGTCGTTGTCGGCGTCGCTCAGAGCGCAGAACTCGCAGGTGCTGAACACCCCGGCCAGCTCGCTGCCGCAGGAGCCGCAGCCCAGCCGGGTCACCGCCAGGTGGTGCCCGCAGACCGGGCAGTCGCTGGGCGCCCGGTGCTCGTGCCGGTCACGCTCGACGGGTCGGCGCGGCGGGCGGGGACGGTCGGAGCTCGTCATGGTCCTCCCCCGACTCAGCGCAGGTCCTCGGCCGGCTGGTCGCTGCCGACCTTGACCGACGCGTGCCCCATCACGACCTCGACGTCGAGCCGGGCGCTGCCGTTGCCCATCACGACCTCGTCGCCGGCGCCGCTGTGACCGCCGGACCAGCTCACCTTGCCGAGCTGGGACTCCCCGTGCACGGTGACGTTGGACGCGTCGCCCAGCTGGATCGACAGGCTGCCGGACTCGGCGCGGATCCGGGACCGGCCGCGGGTGATGGTGCCCTTGACGGTCGCCTGACCGGCCTGGATCAGGGCGTCCTTGATCACCTCGACGTCCAGCAGCTTGGCCCCGCCGGCGGTCAGCCGGACCTTGCCCAGGTGCGGCACGCGCTCGGTGTTGAGGCTGCCCCCGGTCACCTCCACGTCGACCTCGATGTCCGGGTTCACCCGCAGAAACAGCTCCTTGCCCAGCCCGAGGGAGCGGAACTCGTCCAGGTT
>JBMDXL010000552.1:0-1505 GCA_048594465.1 Microlunatus sp.
CTGCGTGTAGAACATCCACCAGCGACCGTCCGGTCCCTCGACGACGGTCGGATCGGTGGGCGCCAGGTGGATCGGGTCGGTGTAGAGGGGAGCGGGTGGAGCGGTCATCCTTTGAGTCCTCCCGAGAGCAGTCCGCTGACGATGTGACGCTGGGTGAGCACGAAGAAGATCACCATCGGGATGAGAGCGAGCACGGACACGGTCATGAACGACGGCCAGTCGGTGGTGAACTCCCCGACCGCGCTGTAGACCTGGAGCACGATGGTCCGCTTCTCCGGTGAGGAGATGAAGACGTTGGGCGTGATGAAGTCGTTCCAGACCCACATGGTCTGGAAGACCCCGACGGTGACCAGGATGGGGCGGATCAACGGCAGGACGATCCGCCAGAAGATCTGGACGACCCCCGCCCCGTCGATCTTGGCCGCCTCGATGATCTCGTACGGCAGCGTCGTCAGGTAGCCCTGGATGAGGAAGAAGCAGAAGACGGCGCCGGCCAGGTACATGATCACCAGGCCGTTCAGGGTGTCCACCAGGCTGGCGTCCACGAGCATCAGGTAGAGCGGCACCAGCGTGGCCTGGCCCGGCACCACGAAGGCGAGCAGCAGCACGGCCCCGACCGCCCGGTTGAAGCGGGTCGCCCGCATGATCATCCCGTACGCGGCCATCGCCCCGATGACCAGCTGCAGGATCACGCTCGCCACGGTGATGTAGAGCGTGTTGAGGAAGCTGGACACGAGTGGCAGGGTGGTGAGGACGTCGACGTAGTTGCCGAGGAAGGGTGTCGAGGGCAGGCTCAGAGGTGCGGTGACCATCTGCTCCTGGGTCTTGAACGTGTTGACCACGATGTAGTAGAGCGGCAGCCCGACGACCACCGCGACGGTGAGCATGACGATGCTGAGGACCACGAACCGCGCGTTCTTGCGTGACGTCACAGCACTCTCCTCTCGACGGTCCGGGAGACCACGATCTGCAGCAGGGCGAAGATCCCCACGGCGACCGTGAACATGACGGCCAGCGCCGAGGCGAGGCCGTAGCGCCCCTGGGCGACGCCGCTGGTGATGATCGACTGGGTGATCGTGCGGGTGGCGAAACCCGGACCACCGGCGGTCAGGGTGAAGGGCAGGTCGAACACCTTCAGGCCCCCGGTGATCAAGAGGAACTGGCTGACCACGATGGCGGGGGTGAGCAGCGGCAGGGTGATGTGGAAGAACTGCTGGACCGCTGACGCCCCGTCGATCCTGGCCACCTCCGCGTACTCGAGCGGGATCGACTGCAGGTAGGCCAGATAGAGCATCGCGTGCCAACCGGCCCCGGCCCAGACCGCCACCAGGATCACCGACAGCCGGGCCAGGGTGCTGTCGGCGAGCCAGGGCACCGGGCCGAGGCCTACGCGGCCCAGCGCGGTGTTCAGCACCCCCGACTGCAGCGGCGACAGGATGTAGGTCCAGACCAGACCGAGGATCGCCATGCTGGGGATGGCCGGGAAGAACACCACCGAGCGGACG
>JBMDXL010000553.1:0-2800 GCA_048594465.1 Microlunatus sp.
CGGGTCGACCCCGATCGCGAAGTACGTCTACGAGACCGGCACCGCGCACGGCAAGCGGGTGCAGGCCCTGGGCGGGGCGAAGAACCACATGCTCGTGCTGCCGGACGCCGATCTCGACCTGGCCGCCGACCAGGCCGTCAACGCCGGCTTCGGCTCGGCGGGGGAGCGGTGCATGGCGATCTCCGCCGTGCTGGCCGTCGGGGAGATCGGCGACGAGCTGGTGGCCAAGATCAAGGAACGGGCGCTCAGCCTGAGGACCGGTGACGGCACCCGGGGCTGCGACATGGGCCCGCTGGTCACCGCGGTCTCCCGTGACCGGGTGGCCGGGTACGTGGACGCCGGCGAGGGCTTCTTCGTCGGCCCCACCCTGGTCGACCACGTCACACCCGACATGAGCATCTACACCGACGAGATCTTCGGTCCGGTGCTCTCGGTGGTCCGGGTCGACTCCTACGCCGACGGGGTGCAGCTGATCAACGACAACCCGTACGGCAACGGCACCGCGATCTTCACCAACGACGGCGGCGCGGCGCGGCAGTTCCAGAACGAGGTCAAGGTCGGCATGATCGGCATCAACGTGCCGGTGCCGGTGCCGATGGCCTACTACTCCTTCGGTGGCTGGAAGTCCTCGCTGTTCGGCGACTCCCACGCCCACGGGATGGAGGGTGTGCACTTCTTCACCCGCGGCAAGGTCGTGACCTCCCGCTGGCTGGATCCCAGCCACGGTGGGCTCAACCTGGGCTTCCCGCAGAACAGCTGAGCACGACCGGGCCGCCGGCGCGGCTCAGCTGCGCCGGGGGCAGAGCCTGAGGCCGCCGGTGGTCGTGGCGGCCGCGCAGTCCCACCGCTCCCGGAGCAGGTCGCGGACCTCCGCGGGCTGGCGGCTGGGGATGAACCAGGACGTCTCGATGATCAACCAGCGGGCGTGGTGTCGCGGAGGCAGTCCAGGTTCTCGCGGTAGCTGGACGTTGTCAGCCGGTCCGGCTTGCGGGTGCGCTGCAGGAAGAGCGGGGAGGGGTAGCGGCAGCGCGTCGGGTTGCGGAGCCAGTAGGTCCACTCGCCGCTGGTCAGGTAGGTGACGTCGACGTCCGGGCCCCCGATGACCCGGTGCACCCGCTCGGCAGTGGCCAGCCGGGCGGTGCGCACCTGGAAGGCGTTCGGAGGACGGGGGCCGTCGCGGTTCTCGGCCCGCAGCATGTGCGCCGACCACGGAGTGGCCCCGGGCACCAGCAGCGCGAGGGCCACGAGCGCCGCCGCCGCGGAGCTCGCCCGACGACCGGTCGCCCGGTGCCGTACGCCGACCGCCCAGACCAGCGCCGCCAGACCGAACAGGGCGAGACCGCCGACCCACAGCCGCTCGTGGTCGGCGGTCCAGGCCGGGGCAGCCGCCGACAGTCCCGCCAGGGCGGCGACGGTGACCAGCACCAGCAGACCCGGGAGGGTGGAGACGCGTCCCCGCAGGGCCCGGAACGCCGCCACCGTCGCGACCACCACCAACGGCACCGCGTGGTAGTCGAAGTACTGGCCCTGCAGCACGACCAGCCCGGCCGTGACCAGGCTCGCCGTGAGGACGAGCGCGCGCTCCCGACCGCGGGTCAGCACCAGCACGGCCGGGAGCAGGGCGAGCACCGGGCGCTCGGCAGCCAGGGCGCAGGCGTACGGGACGGCGTCGACCAGCCCGTCCCGCGCGCTGTTCTGGACGGTCCGGATGTCGAGCAGCCACGTCAGCTCCCAGGGAACCCGGAGGACCGTGGCGAGCACGAACAGCAGACCGACGACGAGTGTCGCGACCAGCGCCCGGGCCGCCAGCCGACGGTCGACGAGGAGCACGATCACCAGCCCGATCACCGCGACGGGCAGGGTGATGATCTTCATCGCGGCGGCGGCCACGAACCCCACGCCCGCGAGGACGGCGTACGGCCAGGGGTGTCGGCGGTCGCCCAGCAGAGCCAGCCCGATCCCGGCCACGGTGAACACCACGGCCAGCCAGTCGGGTTCGCCGGCGCTGACCAGGCCGAGCAGGAGCAACGCGGCGACCACGACGGCGGCGTGCAGCCCGGGTCGGCGGACCCGGTGCCGGGCCAGGCCCCGCGCCAGCAGGACGGCGCCCCCCAGGGCGAGCAGCGCCAGCACGACCCGGACGACGAGCTCGAAGGCGACCGTGGAGCTCGTCAGCAGGTGCGCCGTGCGGAACACGGCGTCCATCACCAGCCGGTAGGCCAGCGGCCGGTGGGAGAAGGTGCCGGCCGCGGAGTCGCCGACGATCTTCACCCCGGCCTCGTAACGGAGGTTCGCGTTCAGTGGGGCGACCGGGTAGAGCAGACCCAGACCGACGGCGGCCACGCCCGCTCCCGCCGTCGCCACCGTGGTCCAGGCCCGGCCCGGAGTGTGCAGCACGGCGGGACGCTAGGTCGGGTGGACGACGACTCGGCGACGGGAGCGTGTCGTGTCGGTGTCGGTGCGGGGGTGGCTCACCGGGCGGCGGTCACGTGTCTAGCATCAGTGACCACCATGGCTGACGAACCGACCCCCACCCCCTCCGAACCGGCAGCACACGCCGCCGAGCCGCACGGGGGCGGGTTGTCGCAGCGGTTGAACTGGCTGCGAGCCGGTGTGCTGGGGGCCAACGACGGCATCGTGTCCACAGCCGCCCTGGTGGTCGGGGTGGCCGGAGCCACGGTCGAGCGCGGCCCGATCGTGACCGCCGGGATCGCGGGGCTGGTGGCGGGCGCGATCTCGATGGCCCTCGGGGAGTACGTCTCGGTCAGCAGCCAGCGGGACAGCGAGCGGGCCCTGCTGG
>JBMDXL010000554.1:0-2942 GCA_048594465.1 Microlunatus sp.
GGCGGTGGCGGCCAGCCTGGGCTGCGGCAACCCGACAGCGGTCGCGGACCTCCGTGAGGGCGAGCGGGTCCTCGATCTCGGTTCGGGTGGCGGGATCGACGTGCTGCTGTCGGCGAAGCGGGTCGGTGCCACCGGGTTCGCGTACGGCGTCGACATGACCGCCGAGATGGTCGACCTGGCCCGCGCGAACGCGGACCGGGCCGGGGCGACGAACGTGGAGTTCCTGCCGGGCACGATCGAGGACCTCCCGCTGCCCGACGCGTCCGTGGACGTGGTGATCTCCAACTGCGTGATCAACCTGTCCATCGACAAGCCGGCCGTGCTGGGCGAGATGTTCCGGGTCCTGGCCCCGGGCGGGCGGATCGGGATCAGCGACGTCGTCGCCGAGGACCATCTCACCACCGACCAACGGGCCGAACGGGGCGCGTACGTCGGCTGCATCGCCGGCGCTCTGTCGAGGCAGGAGTACCTCGACGGGCTCGCTGCCGCAGGGTTCGTCGACGCGACCGTCGAGTTCACCCACACGGTCGCCGACGAGATGCACGGTGCGATCATCCGCGCCACCAAGCCCGCCCGCTGCTGCACCCCGGCTGAGGCCTCGACCTGCTGTGCTCCGGAGGCGAAGACCGACTGCTGCCACACCCGCGACACCGATACCGCTCCGCCGACCATCTGCGGCTGCCGCGGATGAGCGCCCCGACCACCACGCCCGCCGCGGTCGAGACGGGGCCGGTGCTGCGGAGGCTGTCGGTGCTGGACCGGTGGCTGCCCGCCTGGATCATCGCCGCCATGGTCGCCGGGCTGGCGCTGGGCCGGTTCATCCCGGGCCTGGCTGAGGCCCTGGACGCTGTGAAGATCGGGTCGGTGTCGGTCCCGATCGCTGTCGGTCTGCTGGTGATGATGTATCCGGTGCTGGCCAAGGTCCGCTACACCGACACCGGTCACGTGCTGACCGACAAGCGGCTGATGGTGACCTCGCTGGTCATCAACTGGCTGCTGGCACCGGCGTTCATGTTCGTGCTGGCCTGGGTGTTCCTGCCCGATCTGCCGGAGTACCGGACCGGGTTGATCATCGTCGGCCTGGCCCGCTGCATCGCCATGGTGCTGATCTGGAACGACCTGGCCTGCGGTGATCGGGAGGCCGCCGCCGTGCTGGTGGCGATCAACTCCGTGTTCCAGGTGCTCGCGTTCGGCGCCCTCGGCTGGTTCTACCTGCAGGCCCTGCCGGCCTGGCTGGGTCTGCCGACCACGTCGGCGGAGTTCTCCATCCTCACCATCACCGGCAGCGTCCTGGTGTTCCTCGGCATCCCGCTGCTCGCGGGGTTCTTGACCCGCACCCTCGGGGAGAAGCGGAAGGGCCGGGACTGGTACGAGAACCGGCTGCTACCCAAGCTGGGTCCGTTCGCCCTCTACGGGCTGCTGTTCACCGTCGTGATCTTGTTCGGCCTGCAGGGCCACACGATCGCCGAACGACCGCTGGACGTGGTCCGGATCGCGGTGCCGCTGCTGGTCTACTTCGCCGTCACCTTCACCACCGGCATGGTCGCCGGCCGTCTCCTCCGCCTCGGCTACCCCCGCACCACCACACTGGCGTTCACCGCCGCCGGCAACAACTTCGAGCTCGCGATCGCGGTCGCGATCGCCACCTTCGGAGTCACCTCCGGCCAAGCCCTCGCCGGTGTCGTCGGCCCCCTGATCGAGGTGCCGGTTCTCGTCGGCCTGGTCTACGTCGCCCTGTGGACCCGACGGTTCTTCCCCGCCGACCGCACCCGACCACAACCCGATCCGAGGGTGGTGCGGTCGTGACCCGCGTTCTGTTCGTCTGCGTCAAGAACGGCGGCAAGTCCCAGATGGCCGCCGGCCTCCTCCGCCAGCGCCTCGCCCAGCACCACACCACGGGCATCGAGGTCAGCTCCGCGGGCACCGAAGCCGGCACCACGCTCAACGGGCTGTCCGTGCAGGTCCTGGCCGAGACTGGTGCCGACATCAGCGACCAACACACCCGCCAGCTGACCCCGGAGCTGCAACAACAGGCGGACTGGGTCATCACCCTGGGCGCCGAGGCCCAGGTCGACCCGGTTCCCGGACCCCGGTACGAGACCTGGGAAACCGACGAACCGTCGCTGCGGGGCATCGACGGCATCGAGCGGATGCGGCTGGTCCGCGACGACATCGCCGCACGTGTCGACGACCTCCACAGCCGCCTCACCCACACCGACCGGCACAGCTGAACGAGGAGAACCAGACCCATGACCACGGCCAGACCCTCGGTGCTGTTCGTCTGCGTCCACAACGCCGGACGTTCCCAGATGGCCGCCGGCTATCTCGCCCACCTCGCCGGCGACCGCATCGACGTCCGCTCCGCCGGGTCCGCCCCCGCCGACCAGATCAACGCGGTCGCTGTTGCCGCGATGGCCGAGGACGGCATCGACATCACCGGTGAGCAACCGAAGATCCTCACCACCGACGCAGTCCGAGCCTCCGACGTCGTCGTCACCATGGGCTGCGGCGACACCTGTCCCTACTACCCGGGGAAGCGTTACGAGGTCTGGGTCCTCGACGATCCCGCCGGCCAAGCCATTGACGCCGTCCGACCCATCCGCGACGAGATCCGCCGCCGCATAGAGCAGCTCATCAGCGAACTGAGCTGAGCGAACCCGCTCACGGGGACGGCGGCGACGACGAGCTTCGCTGACCTGCCGCACCTCCCGGGACGGGTCTTTCACGAGGACACCGGACGTCGGCTCTCCGACACCCGACAGCGCCTCAGACTTCGTCCATCCGTCGGTCAACGGTCCACGCTGACGTCATGGGCCGCGCCACCTCTGCGGAGGAGCTCGGTGGTGATCGCCGCTCGGAGCTGATCGTGGTGCGGGCCCAACCGGAGAGACGGGAGGGTCCAGAACTCTGGTGGGTAGAGCCACACGGGCTCGGTGATCCGT
>JBMDXL010000555.1:0-8888 GCA_048594465.1 Microlunatus sp.
CCGCCGCCCTCGGCCGCCTTGCGGGCGGCCTCGCGGGCTTCCCGGGCGGCGTCGGAGGCGGCCTTCTTCTTCTTGGCCGCGGCCTTCTTCTTCTTGTCGGCCGCGGCCTTCTTGGCGGCCTTCTCGGCGGCGACCTTCTCCGGGTCACGACCCTGGGAGTAGAGCTTGTAGACGGTGCTGTACTGCGGGGCCTTCGAGCCGCTGGACACCGACCAGCCGACGAAGCCGCCCCGAGGGGTGGAGTCGCTGTAGACGTAGTTGGTGTCGACGGTGAAGCCCGCCTTCTCCAGCTTCTTGGTGTAGGCCTTGATGCCGAGCCCGAAGCGGCTCGGGACGTCGACCATCTTGCCCTTCTCGATCCGGCTGGGCGGGCTCTTGAAGCTCGTCCGGGGGACGTCGGCCAGGTACTTCTCCATGGTCGGCTTCCAGATCTTCATCCCCGAGTCGCCGCTACCCGAACCCTCCAGGTACGTGTTGGTCGACGGGATCCGGTAGCCCTTCACACCCTGCCGCCGGAACTCACCGGCGGCCTTGGCCGCGCGGCTCTTGATGAACGGCTTCTTGGTGTTGTCGATGGAGATCATCGCCACGCCGGCGACGTCCGGGGTGTACCCGGCGAACCAGACCGCCTCGTTGGAGTCGATGGTGCCGGTCTTGCCGGCCTGCGGACGGCCGTCGGAGGTGCGGGCCCGGGTGCCGGTGCCGTTCTTCATCACCCCGGCGAGCAGCTTGTTCATGCCGTCGGCGACGTCCTTGCTCATCACCCGCTGGCAGTTGCCGTCCGGCACCTCGAGCTTCTTCTTGGTCCGGGTGGTGACCGACTCGATGATGATCGGGCTGCAGTGGATGCCCCGGGCGGCGAACGTCGCGTACGCCTCGGCCATGGACAGCGGGCTCACCTCGACCGAGCCCAGGGTGAACGACGGCGTGTGCTGGTAGTAGTCGACGATGTCGCGCTTCGGGGTGCCGAGCTTGACCCCGAGCTTCTTGGCCATCTTGGTCACCCGGCACATGCCGGTGTTCATCTCGAGCTGCACGTAGTACGTGTTCACCGACATCGCGGCGCCCTTGTACATGTTCATGTTGCCGTTGGCGCCGGTGGAGTTCTTCACCTGCCACTTGCCGTACACCTGCTCGCGTCCCTCACAGGACTCGAACGACTTGCCGCCGAAGTTCATGCTCGCCTTGGCGTTGTACTTCTTCGACAGCGGGATGCCCTTCTCCAGGGCCGCCGCCGAGGTGAACGCCTTGAAGGTGGAGCCGGCCTGGTAGCCCTGGATGCCGCCCATGGCGGGGTCGACCGCCAGGTTCCAGTAGGTCTGGCCCTTCTTCGCGTCACTGCCCATCACCGGCCGGCTCTGGGCCATGGCCAGGATCAGCCCGGTGCCGGGCTGGATCATGTTCATGGTCGAGATCAGCGGGTCCTTGGCGCCGACGACCTTGCTCACGGCCTTCTGGGCGGTGTCCTGGGTCTTCGGGTCGATCGCGGTCTGGATGGTCAGACCGCCGCGCTTGACGGTGTTCTCGCGCTCCTTGGCCGTCTTGCCGAGGCTGGGCATGGTCAGCAGGGTCCGGTAGACGTAGTCGCACAGGAACGGGTACCTGGTGCCGACGCAGCCGTTGCGGGTGGGCTTGACCTTGGAGGGGTCGAACTTCTCCTTCTTGGCGGCCGTCGCCTGGGCGACCGTGATCAGCTTGAGCTCGGGGGAGGCCATCCGGTTGAGCACCACGTCGCGGCGGTCAGCCGCCGCTCCGGGGTTGTCCACCGGGTTGTTGGCGTCCGGGTTCTGCACCAGACCCGCCAGCATCGCCGCCTCGCTCAGATCGAGGTCCTTGGCGCTCTTGTTGTAGTAGTGCCGGGCGGCGGCCTCGACGCCGTACGCGCCTTCGCCGTAGTAGGCGATGTTGAGGTAGCGCTCGAGGATCTGGTCCTTGGTGAACCGCTTCTCCAGCGCGATCGCGTAGCGGAGCTCGCGGATCTTGCGCTGGTAGCCCTCGGCGCCGGACGACCGGGTCGCCTCGTTGATGCACTGCTTGTCGCCCTGGCAGGCCTCGACCTGGACCATCTTCACGTACTGCTGGCTGATCGAGGACCCACCCTGGGTCTCGCCGCCGGAGGAGTTGCGGACCAGGGCGCGCATGGTGCCGCGCAGGTCGAGGGCGCCGTGCTCGTAGAAGCGGTGGTCCTCGATCGCGAGCTGGGCCTGGCGCATCGCCGGCGAGATCTTGTCCAGCTTCACGTAGATGCGGTTCTCGTCGTAGAAGTACGCGAGGATCTTGCCGTCCCCCATCAGCACCTTCGACCGGGTGGGCGGGACCGGGGTCGCCAGCTCGGCCGGGAGGTTGTCCAGCTCGTCGGCGGCCGCCTTGCTGCTGACTCCGGCGAGTCCCGCCAGAGGCACGAACAGACCGGCGATCAGCACACCCGACAGCACGCTGACGACCACGAACATCACCAGCGAGTACGCGACTCCGCCCACACGTCTAGGGGTAAAGGGCATGCCGGACAGCGTACGTGAGGAAGATGACCCCGCCGAATCGCTGTTTCCGGTGTCGCGACCAATCCGCCACGACGCGCGTATCGAATGTATTACGACTGAACGAATCGCGGCCAGCGACTGGCCAACGAGTGCGTCCATTCGTACCATATGACTCGTCGCATCCGCGGGGGGTACTGGGGAGTACTCGGAGGCGACACACCACGGGTGCTGGGGAGTGCCCTGTGACACAAAGGGGATGACAGCGTGACTGCTGTTCAATCAGAAGACTGGGCCACGCTCGCCAAGTGCCGAGGCATGGGCGATGCACTGTTCCCGGAAGCCATCGACCAGAAGCGGGCGCGCAGCGTCTGCATGGGCTGCCCGGTGCGGTTCGACTGCCTTGCCGAGGCGCTCGACAACCGGATCGAGTGGGGCGTCTGGGGCGGGATGACCGAGCGCGAGCGCCGGCAGCTGCTGCGGCAGCGTCCGGACGTCCGCAGCTGGCGGTCGGTCCTGCTCAGCCAGCCGTCAGTCGCCGGCCGCCAGTAGGTCGCCGACGCGTCGAAGCGAGCTGACGTCGGTGACGTCGCTGGGGAGCGCCGTCACCAACGTGAGCGGAACCGACGCGCGTCGGGCCGCGAACCGGTCGAGCAGCAGCTGCTCGTTGCTGATCACGCGGACCAGGTCGGCGTGCTGACGCAGGGCGGCGGTCTCGACGGCGAACGTGTCCGGATCGAGATCCTCCGCCAGCGTCAGTGACCGCTCGGCCGAGGCGTCGAGGGTGCTCCGGTTGACCCGGTTCACCACCACCCCGGCCAGCGGCATGCCCTCCTCGTTCAACCGGTCGACGAAGTAGGCCGCCTCGCGCAGCGCATCCCGCTGGGGGGTGGCCACGACCAGGAACGTGGTCTGCGGCGAGCTCAGCAGCTGGAACGTCTGGTCGGCGCGCTGCCGGAAACCGCCGAAGATCGCCTCGAACGCGGCGATGAAGGTCTGCAGATCGGTCAGCAGACGACCGCCGAGGATCTTGTTCAGCGCGCCCGCGACCAGGTTGAAGCCCACGCTGACCAGCCGGAACGGACCGCGGGCGCCGGCCAGCAGCACCTTGAGGAAGCGGCCGTCGAGCAGCGAGCTGAGGTGCTCGGGAGCGTCCAGGAAGTCCAGCGCGGACCGGGCGGGCGGGGTGTCGACCACGATCAGGTCCCACGACCCGCTCTCCACCGCCTCCGCGTGCAGCTGCCCGAGCTTCTCCATCGCCATGTACTCCTGGGTCCCGGCGAACTGGGAGGACAGGGCGACGTAGAACGGGTTCTCCAGGATCGAGTCGGCGGTCTCCGGCGTCGCGTGGGCGAGCACGACCTCGTCGAAGGTCCGCTTCATGTCCAGCATCATGGCGTCGAGGCTGCCCCCGTTCGCGTCGTCGAGCCCGCGGACGGGACGGGGCGTGTTGTCCAGCTCCTCCACGCCCAGGGACTGGGCCAGCCGTCGGGCCGGGTCGATGGTCAGCACGACGACCTTGCGCCCGGCTTCCGCGGCGCGCAGCGCCAGGGCGGCGGCGCTGGTGGTCTTGCCCACCCCGCCGGCCCCGCAGACCACGGCGATCCGGACCCGCTGGTCGGCGATCAGGGCGTCGACATCGAGGAAGCCGGCTCGGTGCTCGGTCATCGGGCCCACCTTGCCCTGGAAGGTGCCGTCGAGTGACGGAAAGTTCGTGCCGGGGTGGTTGCGTGGGCCGAAGATGCCGTCGAGTGACGGAATGTTCGTGTCGGGGTGGTTGCGTGGGCCGAAGATGCCGTCGAGTGACGGAATGTTCGTGCCGGGAGGGCGCCGCTGTCGTGGCTCATCGGGACGGCTCCAGGCTGATCTGGTCGCGCAGCTGGACGGCGATGGCGAAGACCGCGTTCTCGTCGATGCCCCCGGGGTCGAAGGCGACCTCGGCGACGGTGGTGCCGAAGTCGTCCAGCACCACCCGGCGGCGACGGTGGTCCAGGGTGCGGGTGGCCTCGATCGCGAACTCCTCGGTCAGGGCCGTGTTCTCGGCTTTGCGGAAGCCGGGGACGGCCAGCGTGCCGCGGCCCTCGGCGTAGGTCTGCAGCTGCTCGTCGCTGAGCGGCATCGACCGGACCATGTTGGCGATCACGGCCTGGACGGCGATCTGGGTCGGCTTCAGCTGCTCGATCGCCTCCTCGGTCTCGGTCACCGGCATGTCCTCCAGCAGCGTCACCAGGTGCACCACCGTGGTGGAGGCGCGGAGCATGGTGTTGATCGAGTCGGCCTGGTTGCGGATGGGACCCACCTTGGCCAGCCCGGAGACGGCCTCGTGGAGGTTCAGGAACTGGGCGATCCGACCGGTGGGCGGGGCGTCCAGGACCACGGCGTCGTACGCGTTGTCGAGCCCCTTGGCCTGTCGCCGGACCGCCTCGTAGACCTTGCCGGTCAGCAGCACGTCGCGCAGCCCCGGTGCGATCGAGGTGGCGAAGTCGGTGGCCCCGAACTTGTCCAGGGCCTTGGCGGCGAAGCCCAGGTGGTAGAAGGACTCGAGGTACTCCAGCAGCGCGTCCTCGGCGTCGATGGCCAGCCCGTGCACCGCTCCGCCGCTCGGGGTCCGGGTGAGCCGGGGCTCCTCGGCGCCCACCAGCGGCGGCCGTCCGAACAGGTCGGTGATGCCGTGCCGGCCCTCGACCTCGCAGACCAGCACCCGGCGACCGGCAGTGGCGAGGGCGCAGGCCAGGGCGACCGCGATGGTGGTCTTGCCGGTGCCGCCCTTGCCGCTGACGATGTGCAGCGTGTGGGCGGGTCGGGTGGTGGTGACGGGGCGTCGTTCGGTCCGGGTGGCCCGGGCGCGACTCACGGCAGCTCCGTCACGCGCAGTCCGGCGTGGGTCTTGTAGCGCCGGTTCACCGCGATCAGGTTGGCGGTCAGCGCCTCCACCTGGTGCGCGTTGCGCAGCCGGCCGGCGAAGACACCGCGGCCGCCTGGCAGGGCCGCGGCGACCAGGTCGATCACCACCCCCACGGCGTCCCGGTCCTCGCCGAGGACCAGCACGTCCTCGTCGAAGGTCTCGACGGCCGGGTCCTCGAGACGGACCGCGCTGAGGTGGTGGAAGGCGGCGACCACGGTGGACTCCGGCAGGATCCGCTGCGCCTCCTGGGCGGCCGAGCCGTCAGCGACGTCGAGCGCGTACGGCCCCTGGGAGTCGAAGCCCAGCGGGTTGACGCAGTCGACCACGATCGTGCCGGCGAGCTCGCCGGCCAGGGAGGCCAGCAGCTCGGCGTGCCCGTCGTACGGCACGGTGACGATGACCAGGTCGGCGGCGGCGGCGGTCGCGTTGTCGCCACCCGAGATGCCGTCGACCCCGATCGAGGTCGCGACCTCGGCAGCCCGGTCGGCGGACCGGCTGCCCAGCACCACCGGGTGGCCGGCGAGGGCGAGACGGCGGGCCAGCCCCCGGCCCTGCGGTCCGGTGCCGCCGAGGATGCCGACGGTCAGCACAGCTGCTCAGGCGGGGTGGACGCGCTGGCGTCGGTCTCGGGCATGCGCTCGATCTTAGGTCCGGGTGCCGCGGCAGCGGCAGGATGTGGCTGGTCTCTCACCGCGGGGGCGGGCGCGGAGCACGGCGACGGCCGGGGCGGCCGGTCCCTAAGATGAGGCCGTGACCGTCGAGGCCGTGGCGCGCTCCGCGGCCCCGGCTCAGCGGTCACGGGTTCCGCGTATGCTCGCTCGTTCGTCGCGATGGCGGACGACGACCCGTGCGTCGCCCCCGTCGCTCCTGCACTCACGAGAGGCTCCGCCCATGACCAAGTGGGAGTACGTCACCGTCCCGCTGCTCGTCCACGCCACCAAGCAGATCCTCGACAACTGGGGCCAGGACGGGTGGGAGCTCGTCCAGGTCGTGCCCGGGATGAACCCGGAGAACCTGGTCGCGTACCTGAAGCGTCCGATCCAGGGCTGAGGCGTGGCCTCCGACTCACCGGCGGGCGCGGACCGGACCGGTCCCGCGTCGGCCCGTCTCGCCGCCCTGGGGATCGAGCTGCCGTCGGTGGCCGCCCCGCTCGCCGCGTACGTGCCCGCCCTGCGGGTGGGTGACCTCGTGTACTCCTCCGGCCAGCTGCCGAGCGTGGCCGGGACCCTGGTCGCCACCGGCAAGGTGGGGGCGGAGGTGTCGGCCGAGACCGGCGCCGCGTGCGCCCGTACGGCCGTGCTCAACGCGCTCGCCGCGGTCAGCGAGCAGGCCGGCGGGGTGGACGAGATCGAGCGGATCGTCCGGGTGGTGATCTTCGTGGCCAGCGCCCCGGACTTCACCGGGCAGCCCGCGGTGGGCAACGGCGCCAGCTCGGTGCTCGGCGAGGTCTTCGGCGACGCCGGTCGGCACGTCCGCAGCGCGGTCGGGGTCGCGGTGCTGCCGCTGGACGCCCCGGTCGAGGTCGAGCTCGTCGTCCAGGTCCGCCGCCGACCGGTCGTCGTCCCGGTCTGACCGTGCCCAGCCACTCCCTCGGCGTGCTGGCGTCCTTGGCTCCTGCGGTGCCGACGACGCTGGCCACGCTGGCGGAGGGCTGGGACCCGGCGACGACCCCCAGCCCGGCCCGGCCGGCCGCCAGCGTGGTGCTGTGCCGTGATGGTGAGGGTCGGAAGGGCCTGGAGACCTATCTGCTGCACCGGCACGCACGGATGGCGTTCGCGGCGTCGGTGGCAGTGTTCCCCGGCGGCGGACTCGATCCGGTGGACAGCGCCGCGGCGGACCCGCTGCTGGCCTGCGGTCTGCGGGAGACCCGTGAGGAGACCGGGGTCGAGCTGGCCTCCGGGGACGTGGTCCGCTGGGCGCACTGGATCACCCCGGTGGTGCAGCCGCTGCGCTACGACACCTGGTTCTTCCTGGCCGCCCTGCCGCCCGGTCAGACGGCCGCCGACCTGTCCACGGAGACCGACGGTGCCGCCTGGACCGCGCCGGCCGACGCCCTGGCGGCGTACGCGGCGGGGGAGCTGGCCCTGATGCCGCCGACGCTGTCGATCCTGATGGAGCTGGCCGACCTGCCCACGGTGGCCGCGGCGCTGGCCGTCGGCCGGGACCGCGTGGTGGAGACCGTGCTGCCCGAGGTGGTCTGCGACGACGGCACCTGGGTCTACCGGTACCCGCGGCCGACGGTGCCGTCCGGGTGCTCCGGGTGACCGTGGTCGCGCCCGGCCTCAGGCGGGTGCTGGCCCCGAACCCGGGCCCGATGACCCTGGACGGCACCAACACCTGGATCCTCGGACCGGAGGGCGGTCCGTGTCTCGTGGTCGATCCGGGCCCGGCGGACGAGGCGCATCTGCACCGGGTCCGGGACCTGGCCGGCGCCGTCGCCGATGTCGTCGTCACCCACCGGCACCTGGACCACACCGAGGGCTCGGCGGCATTCGCCGCGCTGACCGCCAGCGGGGTCCGGGCCGCCGACCCGGCGTACGCGATCCCGGCGCCCGGATCCGGGGGAGGGGTCGAGGGACTGGCCGACGGGGCCGAGCTGGCGGTCGGCGACCTGACGGTCCGCGTGATCGCCACCCCCGGGCACACCAGCGACTCGGTCTGCCTGCTGGTGTCCGGTCCCGCGGGGACGTGGTTGCTGACCGGGGACACGGTGCTGGGCCGGGGCACGACGGTGATCACCCACCCCGACGGCGACCTCGGCGCGTACCTCGCCTCGCTGGAGGTCCTGCGCGCCGTCGTCGACGAGCACGCGGTGACCGCGATCCTGCCCGGTCACGGACCGGTCGTGGACGACCCGGTGGCGGTGCTGGAGCACTACCGCGAGCACCGCCGGCAACGCCTGGACCAGGTGCGGGACGCCCTCCGGCAGGGTGATCGGACCCCGGCCGAGGTGGTGGCTCGGGTCTACGCCGACGTCGACCGCTCGGTCTGGCCGGCCGCCGAGCAGTCCGTCCGCGCCCAGCTGGACTACCTCCGCACCCGCTGACCACCGCACCGCTCAGCGATCCGCCGGCCACCCGACTTCGATGCCGATCGCGACGACTGTCGTCGCTGGTGCTCCAGAAGTCGGTGCCTGTCGCGGTGCCTTCAGGGTCCGCTGGGGTCCCTCTCAGACAGCGGCCCGACGCGTAGCCGAGTCATGCTGATCGCACAGTCTGCCCACAGGTTCGCGGCGGATCGTCGAAGACGTGACCACTCCGCACGAGCCCTCCGGCCTCAACACCCCGCCCTTCGGTCAGCCCTCCGGCCCCGAGTACCACCAGCAGCCCGTCGGCGCGTACGGGCCCGAGCACTTCCCGGCGCCGGCGGGAGTGCCGCCGCTCGGGTCCACGACCGCGTACTCCGCCCCGTCGGGCGGCTACGCGGGGCCGGCCTACGGACCGTCGGAGTCTCGCTCCGCAGGTCAGCCGGGCCACCCGGGACAGCCCGGCGCGACGGGTTCCGCG
>JBMDXL010000556.1:0-2065 GCA_048594465.1 Microlunatus sp.
TCGCAGTAC
This sequence comes from Microlunatus sp., assembly GCA_048594465.1. Lineage (GTDB taxonomy): Bacteria > Actinomycetota > Actinomycetes > Propionibacteriales > Propionibacteriaceae > Microlunatus. Next base: position 10 of record JBMDXL010000556.1, read on the forward strand.
GGGCTGGTCCTCCAGGTCCGCGATGGCCGCTGGGAAGTCGCCGCCGAGGATCCCGCCCTGCTGCTGAACCCCACCGCGTCGAGCGACCCCGCCACCGTTCCCACTGCTGCCGACCCGACGTCGGCCCCGACCTCAACCCCGCGCTGAACCCCAGGAGAACCTCATGTCCGATCTGCTCATCACTCTCATCGCGCCGCTTCAGACCGGTCTGCTGCCCATGCAGACGATCGTCGAGTGGCTCAACGCGCAGCTGGGTCAGGCCAAGACCGTGCTGGTGACCTTCGCCAGCGTCGCCATCCTCGCGTTGACCGTGGTCCGGCTGGTCAAGTCGGGCTTCTCCGTCAGCTCCATGATCATGGTGGGTGTCGTGGCCGCGCTGGCGCTGTGGCTGACCGTCGGCGGCGGTATCGACACGATCTCCACCTTGCTCGGCGAGCAGGCGAAGGCGAAGTAGGTCTCGCTCGTCATGGCGTGGAGCTGGTACACCAAGGGTCGGCGGATCCCGACCATCATCGGCAAGGACGTGTCCGGCCGACGCATCCCCGGTGGCCCCTACACCGGGCTGCAGGCGGTCACCGCAGCCGCGGTGCCGGCGCTGCTGTGGACGACCCGGGGTCTGTGGGCGGCCGACATGGCTGGGCTGGCCATGTTCGCGGTCCTGATCGGGGCGACGGTCGCGGCGGTGAAGCTGGTCGGGAAGGTCGACTTCGCGTCTCGGAACCCGCTGCTGCTCCTCGCCAGCTACGTCCACCAGACCGGCCGGCCAACCGCAGGGACGTTGGCCGGTCGCAAGCTGGCCGAGCCCAAGCCTCACCGGGTCACGGCTCCGGTGCAGGTGGCGCACCTCGAGCCCGTCCCGGTTCCGGTCGTTGCCGACGCAGTCGACGTCAGCCGAATGGTGGACCCAGTCGATGACGTCATCGAGCCCCTTGTCGACGTCGTCGACCCCTCCACTCCCGCACCTGCCCCCGCCGCGTCGACGCCAGCCGCCCCCGCCGACCAGACCGCGACAGCCACCACGACCGTCGCATCGCCTCCCGTCCCCGAGGCGGTGACCGCGCCGGGGACGGTCGGCGCTGCCCTGCGGCCCGCGACCGCGGTGGCGCCGGACCGGCGCCGGCCCGGCCTGGAGGCCTTCTTGGCCGGCGCGGCCGCCGCCCGTACCCGATCGACTGACAAGGACGCTGCCTGATGAGACTGCCCACCACGCATTTCGCCGGGAACCTGATGTGGACCCGGCAGGGCACCGTCTACGCCACCTGGGCGCTGACCGCACTGCCGTCGGGGAAGTCCGACGACGACCTGCAGCTGGTCGCCGACGCACACTCCGCGTTCTACCGGGCCCTAGCCGGCCGGCAGGTGCTGCTGCGCGGCACCCTGGTCTGGACAGATCCGGTCGCGGTGGTGGCCCGGATGATCGACGGCTTGGACCTGACCGGCCTGGAGGGGTGGGCCCAGGAGTGCGAGCAGACCATCGACGCCATCGCCGGCCTGCCGCTCGGCTCGCGGCTGTGGACCCTCACCGTGCCGCTCGGTGTCGCGGACTGGAAGCAGAAGGCACGGACGCTGGTCCGCTCAGCCACCACGGAGCTGTGCGACCAGCTCCACATCCCCGGCCTGCGCCCGGCCGAGGAGGAGATCGACTCCTACCGGCAGGCCGCGGCGACGCTGGCCAGCAGCTGGCCGTCGCCGTTCGCGCACCGCCCAGTCACCGTCGCCGAGCAACTGTGGCTGCTCCGCTACGCGCAGAGCCGCGGCGCGGAGGCGCTGGCGAACCCGTTCGACGTCCCCGCCCTCGCTTCGGACCAGCTGACGGGCCGAGCCGGGGTGGGGGAGCCGCTGCTGGACCCCGCCGGGATGACCGACGTCGAGGATCCGAAGAAGATCCGGGCGACCGCGCCGCTGCGGCGGCGGTGGCTGAAGACCATCACCGACACCGGCACCACCTCCTACCAGGCCGGGCTGGTGCTCGCCGATGTCCCCGCCGGCGGCATGGAGACCCCGGGCGGGGAGTTCCTGGGCCGTCTCGACGAGCTCGGCGTGCCGGCCGACATCG
>JBMDXL010000557.1:0-4267 GCA_048594465.1 Microlunatus sp.
GGCATGGCGTTGGTGACCTCGATCGGACCGGCCCCCACCCGGGGCGCCAGTCCGACCAGCAGCCCCAGGACCAGGCAGAGCCCCACCACCACGAGGGCGGCGGCGACGGTGGTCACCACGCCGTGCGACACCCGGGCCAGCAGGTCACGTCCGGAGGCGTCGGCGCCGAGCGGAGCGGCCGGCTGCGGGGTCGCGAGGCGGGGCAGGGTGGACGCGTACGGGTCCCGGCCGATCCCCGCCACCACCAGGACGGTCAGCAGACCGATCATGGTGCCGGGGACGATCCAGGCCGTACGTGCCGAGGTGGCCCGCGGGGCCGGGGCGGGCAGCTGACCGGCGTCCAGGGCCGGACCCAGCATCCAGCGCCGTACGGCCACGCCCAGGGCGCCGAGCAGCAGCGCGATCAGCAGCAGCAGCAGGATCCCGATCTGCAGCGTGGGCAGGTCCTGGGCGACCGCGGCGCCGAGGGTGGCCCGCCCGAGACCGGGGACGGCGAAGACGCGTTCCACCGCCACGGCCCCGCCGAGCAGGCCGACCAGGGTCAGGGCGAGCTGGCTGGTCAGGGCCGGGACGGTGCGCCGCAGGGCCGCGACCGTGACGGCGACGCCGGAGAAGCCGGCCACCTGCCAGGTGATGACCCAGGGCTCGGCGAACGTCGTGGCCAGCCCGTCGGCCAGCAGCCGTCCCATCAGCCCGCCGGCCGGCAGCCCCATGGCCAGGGCCGGCAGCACGGCGTGGCGCAGCCCCTGCCAGCCGTACGGCGGGAACCACTCCAGCCCGACAGCGACCACCACCAGCAGGGCCGTGGCGAGCAGGAACTCGGGCAGCGCGGTCAGGGTGACCGCCCCGAGCCCCGAGGTGCGGGGGTCCCGACCGGCCAGCCCGCGTCGCACGGTCGGGACGCACATGGCCGCGGCCACCACCAGCGCGACCAGCGCCGCGCACAGCATCAGGGTGAGCGACACCCCCAGGGCCGTCAGCATCCCCGGCAGGACGGGGCGGCCGGACACCCAGGAGACACCCGCGTCACCGCGCAGCAGCCCGCCCAGCCACCGGCCGAACAGGGTCACCGGTCCGGCGTCCAGACCCAGCTGGGCGCGGACGGCGGCCAGCGCCTCCGGAGTCGGCTCCTGCTCGGCCGAGCGGGCCCGCAGGATGGTCCGGGCCGGGTCGCTGCCCGACAGCCAGGGCAGCACGCCGATGACCACCACCACCCCGGCGATGGTGACGCCCCGGGAGAGCCCGGCCACCCAGCCGGACGGCAGCCGGGCCGGTCGCCGTCGCAGCATCAACGGCTGACCGCGGTGCCCGGCAGCACGAGCTCCCGCTCCCGCGGGTCGCGCGCGGCGTCGGTCAGGCCCGCGGCCTCGCCCTGGATCACCCGCTCGTGCAGCAGCGGCACCGCCGCACCGGTGTCCAGCACGGCCTTCTCCGCGGCCATGATGGCCGTCCTGCGGGCCTGCCCGGGTGCGGTGGCGGCGGCCTTCTCGATGGCCGCGTCGACGCCCTGGTCGCACAACTGGGCGATGTTGAACGAGCCGTCGCAGGCGAAGTCGCTGTAGAGGTACGCCACCGGGTCACCGGAGTCGAGCACGGTCGCCCGGGACAGGATGAAGGCGTCGAACTTCCCGGCCAGGGCGTCGTTCTCGATCTGGGCGTACTCGCGGACGTCCTGGGTGACGGTGAAGCCCACGGCCTCAAGCTGCTGCTGCAGCTGGACGGCCACCTCGGGCAGCTCGGGGCGGTCGGTGAAGGTGCCGATGGTGATCGTGGCATCGACCTTCCCGGGCTTCGGCGCACTCTGGGGTTGCCGCAGCTCGGCCGCCCAGGGCAGAGCCGGTCCGAGCAGGCCCTGGGCCACGTCGGCCCGCCCCTCGTAGACGGTGTCCACGATCCGCGCCCGGTCCACCGCGGCGGCTGCGATCTGCCGGTTGCGCAGCTCGGCGAACGGTCCTCGATCGGTGTTCAGGTAGAGGGTGTTGGTCCGCGGCATCGGTACCTCGTGCACCAGCGACGGGTCCAGCAGCGGGGCCTGCGCGACGGGGATGGCCTCGACCAGGTCAGCCGTCCCGGTCCGCAGGGCGGCGGCGCGCGCGGCGCCGTCGGGCACGAAGTCGGCGTCGATGCCGGCGGCCGTCGCCGGCTCGCCCCAGTAGTCGGGGTACCGGTCCAGGTGGGCGCTGCTGGTGCCGTCCAGCTCGGTCAGCACGAAGGGCCCGGTGCCGGCGCCGATCGGGTCGACGACCCCGGGGCGGGCGTACGCCTTGGCGGCCAGGATCGCCAGCTGGGGACTGGAGAGGCGTTGCGGCAGCAGCGGATCCGCGTCGGCGGTGGTCAGCCGGACGAGGTCGGTGCCGACCGCCTGCGCCGTGAGCTCGACGCCGTCCAGGATCCGCGGCTTCGGGCTCGCCTTCGTTGCGGCCTGCAGGCTGGCGACCACTCGCTCGGCGGTGAGGGGGGTGCCGTCGTGGAACGTGACGCCCTGGCGGATGGTCAGCTCCCAGCTGGTGTCGTCGACGGCTTTCCAGGCGGTGGCCAGACCCGGTTGCGCGTCGCCGGCAGCGTCCAGCACCACCAGGGTCTCGGCGGTCCGCCAGCGGGAGAGCTTGAACGCGTCGTCGCTCAGCGGGGACAGGCCGGACCGGGGTGGCAGCAGCATCGCCACCCGGATCCGCGAGGACCCGTCCTCGCCGGTGGTGTCGGGGGCGGCCGGGCTGAAGCAACCGGTCAGGGCGAGAGCAGCCGTGGCGGTGGCGGCCGTGAGTGCCCGGCCGGGGTAGGAGCCCCTTCGGAGGGGCCGGCGGCGGGCGGGGGACTGAGGGCGTGCGGGCATGGCGGTTCCTTCGCGTGGGTGCGTACGGGGTCGGGCGGGGGAGTGCGGGCGGTCAGGCCGGGGTGGGCAGCCGCGGCACTGCGGCGAGCAGACGACGGGTCACGGGATGGGCCGGCGCGGTGAAGGCGGACGCGGTGGGCGCGTCCTCCACCACCCGGCCGCGGTCGAGCACGAGGGTCCGGTCGCACAGCCGGGCCACGGCTGCCAGGTCGTGGGACACGACGAGCAGGGCGGTGCCCGAGCTGCTGTGCAGCCCGGCCAGCAGGTCGAGGACCTGGCGGCGCAGCGGCAGATCCAGTCCGCTCACCGGCTCGTCGGCCACCAGCAGCGCCGGACGGGTGACGACGGCCCGCGCCAGCGCCACCCGCTGGGCCTGACCGCCGGAGATCTCGGCCGGGCGCCGGCCGGCCAGGTCGGGGGGCAGACCCACCTGGGCCAGCGCGCCCGCGATCATCCGCGTGTGGTCACCGGTGACCCCGAGCCGGCGGAGGGGTTCGCCGACGAGATCGCGGACCCGGCGCCGCGGGTCGAGGGAGGACGCGGGGTCCTGCGGGACGTACTGCACCAGCCGTCGGAACCAGCGCAGCTCCCGCGTCGGTCCCGGCCGCACGTCGCGCCCGCGACAGGTCACCGTTCCCGCGTCCAGGGCGTCCAACCCGAGGAGGCAGCGGACCAGCGTGGTCTTGCCCGCCCCGGAGCTGCCCACCACCCCCGTGGTGGAGAGCGGCTCCAGCGCGAGGCTGCCGACGTCAACCACGGTGTGGGTGCGCGGCACACCCCCGCGGGGCAGCAGCCCGGAGGTCCGGTGGCGCCGGACGGCCCCGTCGATCCGCAGCAGCGTCACGTCGCACCCCCCGTCGCAGTGGGCGGCAGCTGCTGCGCGTACGCCGCCTCGCAGAGCGCCCGGCTGCAGGGGTGCCGGGCGTCCCACAGCAGGGTGGGCAGGGGGCCCTGCTCCACCACCCGACCCTCGGCCAGGACCACCGCGCGGTCGCACACCTCGGTGGCGACGGCGAGGTCGTGGGTGATGAAGAGCACGCTGGTGTCCGCGGCCACCCGGGTGCGCAGGGTCTCCAGCACCACGGACTGGGCGACCACGTCCAGCGCAGTGGTCGGCTCGTCGGCGATCATCACCGCGGGCCGGCAGGCCAGGGTCATGGCCAGGCAGACCCGCTGCCGCTGCCCGCCGGACAGCTGGCTCGGCACCCGGTCGGCCAGCCCCGGCTCGTCGAGCCCCACGTCGGTGAGCAGCTGGGCGGTGCGCCCGGCCGCGGCGCGCGGGGCGGTGCCGCTGCGTCGGACCGCCCCGAGGAGCTGGCGCCGGACGGTGGTGAGCGGGTGCAGGGCCCGCGCCGAGTCCTCGACCACCAGGGCGATCCGCGCGTCGGCCCGGCGGCGGGTGGCGGGCCGCCCCAGCACCCCCCGACCGCTCAT
>JBMDXL010000558.1:0-2082 GCA_048594465.1 Microlunatus sp.
ATGACCCGGACCCCGAGCGATGACGAGCTGCACAACCGCACCCCCAAGCCGTCGGCGGCCGGACTCGACTCGCGGTGCCTGACGGGGCGGGCGATGTGCATCAGCAAGTCGACCAACTCGCTGGTCTGGGTGATCGACGGCAAGCCGCAGATGCGGATGGACGTGCGCTTCGGCTCGCAGGAGCTGCCGACCCGTGAGGGCGCCTTCTCGGTGGGCTGGAAGTCCCGCGACCACGTCTCGACGATCTACCACACCAAGATGCCGTACGCGATGTTCTTCTCCGGCGGCCAGGCCGTCCACTACTCACCGGACTTCGCCGCCCGCGGCTACAACGGCGCCTCCCACGGCTGCGTGAACGTCCGCAACCTCGCCGGCATCCAGTCCCTGTTCAGCCAGGCCCGGGTCGGCGACAAGGTGATCGTCTACCGCTGACCCCGTTTTTTGCACCGCTATCCACACCCTGCGTGGGTTCTGCTCCAGAAATCCACAGGCCGTCGCCGAGCCCGTCCGATTCGGACCGACGTCCTTTGTGTGAAGACATGGACATCAAGCGCTTCCGGAGCCTGGTCATCGAGCAGTCGGGAGCGATCTCCCGCTCCCAGGCCCTCACGCTGGGGCTGAGCCTGCGACAGGTGGAGTGGCGTGTCGAGTCCGGTGACTGGATCCGGGCGCTGCCCGGTGTCTACCGTCTGGCCACGGTGCCGCCCACACCGGAGCAGGGCATGCGGGTCGCCGCGCTCTGGCTCGACAACGGCGTGCTCACCGGTGTCGGGGCGGCCTGGTGGTGGGAGCTGGTAGCCGAGCCGCCGCTGCGCTGGGAGTTCCAGGTCACCAACGTCACTCGTCGGAGTCAGCAGACCAGCGTCAGCGTGCTCCGCCGTTGGGTCGACCCGGCCGACGTCACCTCACACAGGGGAATCGCCGTGATCGCTCGACCGCTGGCGGTGCTCCGTGCGGCCGTGACACTCGAACGCGGTCGTCGACGTCACGGCGTGCGCCTCGTGGACCGGTGCAAGCAGACCAGGGCGGTCTCGGCGGCCGAGCTCCAGCTCGCCTTCAGACGCAACCGAGGCACCTGGGGGACGACATCGATGCGCGACATCCTCGAGCGGACCGGGGACCGAGCCCACAGCGATCTCGAGCGACTGGGGTTGAGGCTGCTGACCGAGGCCGGAATCACCGGCTTCACCGTCAATCTGAAGATCCGGCTCTCGAATGGACGAGGGATGGAGATCGACATCGGCTTCAAGGCGCGCAAGCTGGCGATCGAGCTCGACGGATTCCGGTATCACTCGTCACCCGAGAGCCACGCGATCGACCTCGAGCGGCAGAACACGCTGATCCAACACGGATGGACCGTCCTGAGGTACGGACCAGACGTGCTCAACGACGATCCAGGCCGCTTCGTCCGCGAGGTCGCTGAGGCCCTCGCTTCCGACCTACCGGAGTTTTAGGAGCAGAACCCACGCAGGATGTCGATAGAGGTGCAAAAAACGGGGCCGTCAGGGGCGGGCGGTCAGGATCAGCGGCCCGTCGGCGGTGATGGCGATGGTGTGCTCGGAGTGGGCGCCGCGGGAGCCGTCCCGGCTGCGCAGGGTCCAGCCGTCGGCGTCGGTGTAGATCTTGTCGGTGGAGGCCAGGAACCACGGCTCGATGGCGATCACGAGGCCCGGCTTCAGCGGCAGGCCGCGGCCGCGGCGGCCGTCGTTGGGGATGTGCGGATCGCCGTGCATCGTACGGCCGACGCCGTGGCCGCCGAAGTCGGTGTTGATCTTGTAGCCCGCCTGGGTGGCGACCCGGGCGATGGCGAAGGAGATGTCGCCGATCTTGGCGCCCGCCTGGGCCGCCTCGATGCCGGCGGCCAGGGCGACCTCGGTGGTCTGGATCAGCCTCAGGTCGTCCTCGCGCGGCGTCCCCACCACCACGGACAGGGCCGAGTCGGCCACCCAGCCGTTCACCGAGGCGGCGAAGTCGACGCTCAGCAGGTCACCGTCGGCGAGCACGTAGTCGTACGGCAGACCGTGCAGGACGGCGTCGTTGACCGAGGTGCAGAGCACCTTGCCGAACGGGCTGGCCCCGAAC
>JBMDXL010000559.1:0-13462 GCA_048594465.1 Microlunatus sp.
CTGGAGCACGGACAGGTGATCGAGGACGGCACTCCGTCCGACCTGGTCGACGCCGACGACGGTCAGTACGCCTCGTTGCACCGGGCCTGGCGGGAGTCCCTGGCCTGATCGGCGGGTAGCCGGTCCGGCGATCCCCCACGGCCGCGGACTCACCGACGAGCACGCTCGGTCGGACCCTCGAGCCTCGCACTGGTGGGTCGAGAGTGGACCCACCACTGGGTCCCCGGGCCCATGACGACGACCCTCGCGCTGCCTAAGGTCTCGAGGGTGGGGCATCGGGAGCGTGGCGCAGCGTCGACGGAGTACGTCGGCGCGCTCGCCATCATGAGCGTGGTGGTGGCCGCCATCGTGCTGGCCGTCCAGGTCTTCCCGGTCGGCACGTTCGTCGGCGACACCCTCTGCTCCCTGCGCCAGCTCGCGCCCTGCACCACCACGGCAGGGGCGGTCCCGGCGTCCGACACCACGGCCGGCACCGATCCCGACGGTGGCGGCTCGGGGTCCGGCGGCGGCTCGGGGTCCGGGTCGAGCGCCGACTCGGGCGACCGGCGGGACCAGGAGGGCCAGACCCGGGACGACCGGCGCGGCCGTGGCTCGGACAAGTCCCCCGACGACACCACCGTGGACGGGTCGGATCCCGGCACCGATCCGCTCGGTCCGGCCACGCCCGGCACCAGCGTCGCGGAACCCGAGCCTCCGTCCTGGCAGCCGCCCGACGACGGTGCCGGCGAGTACGACTCCCAGACGGCCTGGCCCTGGGACCACGGCAAGAAGGTGGCCGTCGAGCTGGCCGCGAACCTGATGGCGGGGAAGTGGCCGGACGCGTCGCGGAACCTGTCGCACTACCTGGCCAACACCGGTGAGCCGTTGGACCAGGACGTGGACCGGATCCTGGCCGACGTGCCGCCGTTCCAGGCCAAGGTGGACGAGGTCCGCACCTCGCTGGGTGAGGACGCGGTCGCCCGGGCCCAGGAGTCCGGCGCCACGGGTCCGGTCACCTTCCCGGTGAACACCGCGTGGTCGGGCTTCTACATCACCTCCGAGATGAGCCAGAACTGGTTCTACGCGCTCGGTGGCGTCAGCTACAACCAGACCGGTCAGGTCACGGTCTACCCGCCGACGTCCCCGGGGGGATCGTGGCGGTACGAGGTCAGCACCCGGGTCAACCTGTACGACCAGTACAACTGGGACGGCGGCAAGTCGACGCAGATCGGTCCGTTCACGGTGACCGACGAGGAGCTGGCTCGGCTGCACCGGCAGGGTCTGGCGCGCGAGTACCGTAACCAGGGCCGGAGCGACACGACCACGACGACGGGAACGGTGCCGGGATGAGACTGCTTCGGGCGGTGGTGGCCGTGCTGGCGCTGACCCTCGCGCTGGTGTCCTGCGACAGCGGGACGACTCAGCCGTCGGAGCCACCCTCCAGCGGGCCGCCCAAGGACTCGGTCGAGGCCTTCCAGACCTTCTCCGGACTGACCATCCCGGCCACCGCCGAGGACGTGTCGGTCCGCGTGGTCGGGACCAGCGCGGATCGGCCGGAGTACCTGGTCACCTTCACCGTGCCGAGTGCGGCGGTCGACGACTTCGCCGTCTCCGGCGGGATGCAGCGCCCGCTGCGGGTGACCACGATCCCGGCCAGCGTGCGGGAGCTCTTCGACTACCAGGGCGACTCCTCGACCGGCGCGGTGGTGGCCGAGGCCAGCCTGCCCACCGACGTCAGCGTCCAGCGCCAGCTGCTCGCCGTCGGCACGAAGACCCCGACCGCTCAGGTGTACGTCTCCGCCTCCAAGCTCCCGTCCTGACGCGGACGGGCAGTTCGTCAGCGGACCGATCCCGGACGCGGAGCAGCTCAGCCGACGACTGACGCGAGCCAGCTCAGCGCCTCGTCGACCGTGCCGACCTCGACCACCCCCGCCGGACCGGACGGGCGCGCCACGACGACGACCCGGACTCCCAGGTGCCGGGCCGCGTCCAGCTTGGCCGCGGTGTGCGCGCCGCCCGAGTCCTTGGTGACCAGCAGATCCGCCTCGGTGGTGGAGAGCAGGTCCAGCTCGTCGGCGTAGGCGTACGGGCCGCGGGAGCGGATCAGTCGCCAGCGTGGCGGCAGCACGAACGTGGGCGGATCGACCACCCGGACGGTCACGTCCCTGTCGGTCCAGACCAGGAACCGCTCCAGCGACTGACGACCGGTGGTCAGGAACGGTCGTCGGGCCCCGGCTCCGGCGGCAACGGCCTCGTCCACCGAGCCGACCCAGGTCCAGCCCGCGGCGTCCGGGTGCCCGCGCCAGCCCGGGCGGTGCAGGCGGAGCAGCGGGACGCCGGTCCGGGCGGCGGCGGCTGCGGCGTTGGCGGAGATGGTCGCGGCGAACGGGTGCGTGGCGTCGACGACGGCACCGATCCGCTCCCCGGTCAGATAGCCGGCCAGCCCGTCCACCCCGTCGAGGGTCGCGGTGCTGAACCCACCGACCCGCACCTCACCCGCGGGGAGCGCCGGGTCCCGGACCCGGCCGGCCAGCGAGCTGATCACCCGCCGCCGGGGTCCGACCAGGCCGGCGGCCAGCGCGCGCGCTTCCGCGGTGCCCCCGAGGACCAGCACCGCCGGGGCGTCGTCGGTCCGCGTCACCTCACGCCCGGGCCAGCCGGAGCACGACCGAGACCACCAGGGCGGCGTCGCCGACCATGGTGGCCAGACGGGTGGCCCGGGCGATGTCGCCGCCGTCGGGGGCCCGTCCGTCGCCCAGGGTGCCGCGGTCGGAGACCTCGCCGGCGTACGTGTTCCGGCCGCCCAGCTGAACCCCCAGCGCACCGGCGAAGGCGGCCTCCACCACGCCGGCGTTGGGGCTGGGGTGCGCACCGGCGTCCCGCCGGACGGCGGCGACGGCGGTCTGCGGCGATCCGCCGACCCAGGGCGCCCCCAGGGCCGCGAGACCGCCGGAGACCCGCGCGGGCACCCAGTTGGCCAGGTCGTCCAGCCGGGCCGAGGCCCACCCGAAGCGGGCGTAGCGGGGGGAGCGGTGACCGACCATGGCGTCCAGCGTGTTCACGGCCCGGTAGCCCAGCAGTCCCGGCAGCCCGGCGACCGCGCCCCACAGCAGCGGCGCCACCACGGCGTCGGAGCTGTTCTCGGCCACCGACTCCACCCCGGCCCGGGCGACCTCCGACGCGTCCAGGGCGGTGGTGTCCCGCCCGACCAGCCGAGCCACCTGGCGCCGAGCGGCGGGCAGGTCCTCTGCGCCGAGGTGGTCGGCCACGGCGTCGGCCTCGCGGACCAGCGACCGGCCGCCGAGCACGACCCAGGTGCCGGCCGCGGTCAGGATCCCGGTGACCAGCGGCCAGCGCCGGGTGCTCCGCTCCAGTCCGGCCCCGACCGCCACCGGCAGCCCGACCGCCACCGCGGTGAAGAGCACCCCACGGCCGCGGTCGTCGGCGTACAGACGCTGTTCGAGCCGGCCGACGGCCTGACCGAAGCCCGCCACCGGGTGCCACCGCTGCGGGTCCCCGAGGAGGCGGTCGAGGGCGTAGCCGGCGATCAGACCACCGGCGGGGGCGAGTCGTCGGGCGGCGCGGGCGAGCGTGGACATCGAGCAACACGGTAGCGGGCCACGCCGAGCCGCACGGGTGGTGAACGGCGCGCGGCGGGTGCGGGGGAGGTGGCGGGTCGGGCAGGATGGGCGGGTGAGTCGCCGTGTCCTGGTCACCGGTGGGGTCCGCTCCGGCAAGTCGGCGTACGCCGAACGTGTGCTGGCCGGCCGGACCGGGGTGACCTACCTGGCCACCGGGCCCGTCCCCGACCCGCGGTCGGACCCGGACTGGGCCGCCCGGATCGAGGCGCACCGGGCCCGACGCAGCCCCCTGGGCTGGACCACCGTGGAGACCACCGACCCGGCCCGGGCGCTCCGCAGCGCCGACGGACCGGTGCTGCTCGACTGCCTGGGCACCTGGCTGACGGCCAGCCTGGACGAGCTGGAGGCGTGGGAGCGCCCCGTGGCCGCCTGGGAGCCGGCCTGGCGGGAGCGCTCGGCCGCCTTCGTCGAGGCGTGGCGGGAGGCCGACGTGGTCGGGGTGACCAACGAGGTCGGCTGGGGCGTGGTCTCCGAGCACCGGTCGGGCCGGTTGTTCGCCGACCTGCTCGGCCGGCTCAACCAGCAGGTCGCGGCGGCCAGCGACGAGGTCGTCCTGCTGGTGATGGGCCGACCGATCCGGCTCTGAGTCCGTGGCCGGGCGCCCGCGGCCTGCCCGAGGCACAGCCGGTCCCTTCGGCCGGAACGTACGGTGTGGCCATGGCCCGCTCGCCCCTCCACCGCACGCCGACCATCCTCGAGCTCGACCTCACCCAGCCGCTGATCGACCCGCTGCCGGCTGACCCGCTCGCGCCGTTGCGCAACCGCGGCCGACGTCTGCTGCGGCCGACCCTCAAGGCCCTGCACGAGGCGGCGGCCGATCCGCACGTCGTGGGTCTGGTGGCCAAGGTCGGCGGCCCGCTGAGCTGGTCGACCATGCACGAGCTCCGGCGGGGTCTGCAGCCGTTCCTTGACGCCCGCAAACCCACAGTGGCCTGGGCCGAGACGTTCCCCGACGGGGCGCTCGGCACCTGCGCGTACGTGCTCGCGTCCGGTTTCGACGAGATCTGGCTGCAGCCCGGCGGCGGCCTCGGTCTGCTCGGCGTGGCCGTGGAGACGACCTTCCTGCGGGGCGCGTTCGACAAGCTGGGGATCGAGCCGCAGATCGAGCAGCGCCACGAGTACAAGAGCGCCGCCGACCGGCTCACCCGGACCGAGCTCACCGAGGCGCACCGGGAGTCCCTGGACGCCCTGGCCGCCTCGATCTACACCGACGCGGTGAGCATGATCGCCGCCGGTCGGTCGCTGTCGACCGAGCGCGTACGCAGCCTGGTGGACACCGGTCCGCGGACCGCCGCCGAAGCGCTGGAGACCCGGCTGGTGGACCGGCTCGGCTACCGCGACGAGGTGCTGGCGGCACTGCGGGAGCGCACCGACCCCGCGGCCGAGCTGCTCTACGCCGACCGGTGGCGTCCCCGCCGCCAGCTCCGGCTGCCGGCCCGGCACGCCGAGCACCTCGCGCTGGTCGAGGTCCGGGGCGGGATCGCCTCCGGTCGCAGCCGCTCCGGCCCGATGGGCGCCCAGGTCGGCAGCGACACCGTGGCCACCGAGCTGCGGGCCACGATCGAGGACGACCACGTCCGCGGCGTCGTCCTCCGGGTCGACTCGCCCGGTGGGTCCGCGGTCGCCTCGGACGTGATCTGGCGTGAGGTGTGCCGGGTGCGGGAGGCCGGCAAGCCGGTCGTCGTGTCGATGGGAGACCTCGCCGCGTCCGGCGGCTACTACGTGGCCTGCCCGGCCGACCGGATCGTCGCCCTGCCCAGCACCCTGACCGGCTCGATCGGGGTGCTCGGTGGCAAGTTCGTCACCGAGGAGCTGATGACCAGGCTCGGACTCGGCACCGGGTCCGTCGAGCAGGGCGAGCGCGCCCGGATGTGGTCGCCGCGCCGGTCGTTCACCGACGCCGAGCGGGAGCGGCTGGACGCGGAGATGGACGCGATCTACGCCGACTTCGTGGCCAAGGTCGCCACTGGGCGCGGACGTCCCGTGGCCGAGATCGAACCACTGGCCCGGGGGCGCGTCTGGACCGGGCGGGACGCGTACGAGCGCGGGCTGGTCGACGAGCTGGGCGGCCTCCGCGACGCGGTCCGGATCGCCCGGCGGCTGGCCGGTCTGCCCGAGGACGCCCCGGTGACCCCCGCGCTGCACGTGCCGTTGCCGGCGCGCTGGATCCCGGCCCGCAGCAGCGACGACCCGCGATCCCTGGTGACCGCAGCGGTCCCGACCCTGACCGAGCTCACCGCCTCGCTCGGCGCCGACGGGATCCAGCTGCGGATGCCCGGTCTGCGGGTGCGATGAGCGTGCAGCCGGCCGAGTCGACCCGGCCCGACCCGACCGAGCTGCACGACGACGCGGTCCGCGTGCTGCGGGACTGGGCGCCGTCGGGGCTCAGCAAGGACCAGCAGAGCCTGGCCGAGGCCTACCTGGGCTTCCTGGCCGCGCGTCCGGACGCCATGTGGCGCTCCTGCGAGCCCGGTCACCTCACCGCGAGCGCCCTGGTGCTGTCGGCCGACCGCTCGGCCACGCTGCTCACGCTGCACCCCCGGGTCGGCCAGTGGCTGCAGCTCGGCGGTCACTGCGAGCCCGGCGACCGTACGCTGCGGGCGGCGGCCCTGCGGGAGGCGACCGAGGAGTCCGGCATCGACGGGTTGGAGATCGACCCGGTGCCGGTCCGGCTCGACGTCCACGCCCTCACCTGCTCCCTGGGCCGACCGACCCGGCACCTCGACGTGCAGTACCGCGCGTACGCGCCGGCGGACGCGGTCGCCCGGATCACCGCCGAGTCGGTCGACCTGGCCTGGCACCCGGTGGACGGTTTGCCGGACCTGGCCGACCGATCCGTCCGGCTGCTGGTGGCGGCCGCGCTCGCCGACTGAGGCGGTGGTGTCTCGGGCCGGCCCGAGTCCCTGAACCTCAGATCGACCGCTCCTCCAGGGGGTCAGTCCGTGGCTGCCCGACGATCGTCTCCGCGAGTGCCACGATCTGGGCGTCGATGGTCGGTCGCTGGTCCGGATGAGCGACCCAGGCGTCCGTCCAGCGGAGGGTCGCGTCCGTGATCTCCGAGCCCGGGGTGACGCCGCCGTCGCGCCAGTGCCCGTACCAGGCCAGGCAGCTGGCGGTGATCACGGGCGGGACCAGCTGCCGGAGCAGGCGGTCGGCGTACACCTGGTCGACGACCGCCACGGCCCCGCGGTCGTCGGGGGTCGCTCCGAGGGCGATCATCACCGCGTCCCGGAGGGCGGGTAGCCCGGGGTCATCGGTCCGGGTCCCGGCGATCCGGGTGCGCAGCGGTCCGCCGAGCCCGCGGTCGACCTCGGCCGCTGCCCACATCGGAAGATCCTCGACGCAGGCCTCGGGGAAGTAGGTGTCGGCGGCCACGACCACCAGGGCGTGCCATCCGCTGCCGCCCGGGTCGGGTGGGGGCGGGACGTCGAAGGTGACACCGGATCGGCGGCTGAGGGAGCGGGCCGTTCCGGCTTCCAGGTTCAACCACACGGGTCTCATCGTGGTCGTGTTCGCCTCCCGCGACCATCGGGGATCCTCCGGAAACCGCCGGGCTGCTGGGCCCGGCGCCGCGGGTGTCTCACGGGCCCGGCTGTTCTCGGGACGGTCGGTCAGACCCGCGTCGGGCGGCGACCGAGCGGGGCGTCGAGCGGTCGGTCGGCGACGAGGTCGAGGGCGGCGCGGAGGGCCCCGAGCAGGACGATGTCGCCGCCCAGCCGGGACGCGGTGACGGTGGGCAGCAGCTGGGCATAGCGGGGCAGCTTCTCGCTGCAGGCGGCCAGCAGCTCGTCGCTGGACTCGGCGATGGCGCCGCCGATGATGACCTGCTCGGGGTTGAGCAGACTGGCCAGCACAGCGATCACCCGGGCGAGTCGGTCGCCGAGCTGGTCGACCACCGCCTTGGCGTCGTCCACGCCGGCCCGCGCGTCGGAGAACACGCCGGCGGCCGACTCGTGGCTGGACGGTTCGGCCATCCGGCGTGCTGCCGCGGCGAGGCCCTCGCGAGACTCGACACCCTCGAGCAGGGGCAGGAAGTGCAGGTCGCCGGCGCCGCCGTCGCGCCCGGTCACCAGCTGCCCGTCGGCCACGATCCCGGCCCCGAAGCGTTCCCCGGCCAGCAGGACCACGTAGCTGCCGCGGGGGTCGGCCTCGCCGTGGGCTCCGACGGCCCGCGCCGCCAGGTTGGCGTCGTTCCCGACGGTCACGGTCCAGGTGGGCAGGCCGCCGAGATCGGTGGCGGGGTCGAGGCTCATCCTCGTCCAGTAGCTGCTGGTCGACTGACCGGGCGTACGGCCCTCGCGGCTCACCGGGGCGGCGAGTCCGATCGAGACGACCAGCACCTGTTCCGCGGCCACGCCGGCGTCGCCGAGGCTGTCGTGGATCTCCGCGCGGACGGCGGCGTCGCGCTGGGCCCGTTGGCGCTCGCTGAAGCCGGCGGGACGTTGGGCGCGGCCGAGGACGGTGCCGCGGAGATCGGCGACGGCTGACCGGATGCTGTGGTCGCCGACGTCGACCCCGACGACGTACCCGGCCTCGGCGCGGAGGCGGAAACGGCGGGGCGGCCGACCCCCCTGACCGGTCTCGGCCGGAAGCTCCTCGGCCCAGCCCAGGGCGACCAGGTCGTCGCACACGGCCAGCACGGTGGCCCGGCTGAGACCGGTCGACGCCATCAGCTCGGTGGCGGACAGGGACGCCTCGTCGGCCGTCCACAGCAGGTCCCTGACCGCCCGAGCATTGAGACGTCGCGCCGAGAAGGGAGCGGGCGCCGCGGATGCTTCTGACACGTTGCAGCCCTCCCCGTCCCGTAGTACATTTAAGAGGTAAATATACCGTGGTGCGGCGGGCACGCCGACCGGGGATCACGCCGGTGCGGCGTGGATGACCGGCCGGGCACGACCAGCAGTGGCCCGTCACCCGGAACCGCCTGATCCACCACCTCCACGAGCCCACAGAAAGGCCACCGTGTCACCGATCCGCGTCACCGTATGGGGCGAGAACTTCCACGAGAACAGCGACCGCGACCGGGAGCAGATGGCCCGGCTGTATCCGGAGGGGATGCACGGCGCCATCGCCGCCGGTCTCACCGAGCTGCTCGGCGACCGGGTGGAGGTGCGCACCGCCACCCAGGACCAGCCCGAGAACGGTCTGAGCGCGGAGGTGCTCGACAACACCGACGTCCTCACCTGGTGGGGCCACGCCACGCACGGGTCGGTCGACGACGCCGTGGTCGACCGCGTCTACAACCGGGTGCTCGGCGGCATGGGTCTGCTGCCGCTGCACTCGGCGCACTTCTCCAAGATCTTCATCAAGCTGATGGGGACCTCCTGCTCGCTGGCGTGGCGCAACTCCGCCGACACCGAGGTGGTCTGGACCGTCGCCCCGGGGCACCCGATCACCGAGGGCGTGCCGTCGCCGATCGTGATCGACGAGCAGGAGATGTACGGGGAGTTCTTCGACATCCCGCAGCCCGACGAGCAGATCTTCCTGTCCACGTTCACCGGTGGGGAGGTGTTCCGGTCCGGCTGCACCTGGCGGCGCGGCAAGGGGCGGATCTTCTACTTCTCGCCCGGTGACCAGGACTACCCGGTCTACCACCATCCCGACATCAAGCGGGTGCTGGCCAACGCCGTGCAGTGGGCGGCTCCCCAGCGCAGCATCGACTTCGTCGCGCCCGCCGTGGTCAACGAGCCGGCTCCCCGGTTCCGCGGCCAGCTCGTGCAGGACGCGGAGGTGTCGGCATGAGTGCGGTTCAGAACGGGACGCTGCGGGCCGGGGTCGTCGGCCTCGGTTGGGCCGGTCAGCAGCACATGGACGCGTACGCCCAGATCGACGGCGTCGAGGTGGTGGCGCTGGCCGGGTTGGAGCCCGACAAGCTGGCGTTGCTGGGCGACCAGTACGGCGTGCCGCCGGAGCGGCGGTTCGGCGACTGGTCCGAGCTGGTGGCGGCCAACTGCGTGGTCGTGGTCTCGGTGGCCACCCCGAACGACCTGCACGCACCGATCACGGTGGCCGCGCTCGACGCCGGTCTGCACGTGCTGAGCGAGAAGCCCATGGCCGATACCGGTGACGCGGCCCAGACGATGGTGGACGCGGCCCGCCGCAACTCCCAGGTGCTGGACATCACGTTCAACCACCGCCGCCGCGGAGACGTGCAGGCGCTCAAGCAGGTCGTCGAGTCCGGCGTGCTGGGCGACATCTACTACGCCAAGGCCGGGTGGCTCCGCAAGGAGGGGATCCCGGGCCTGGGCAGCTGGTTCACCCAGAAGTCCAGGTCCGGTGGCGGCCCGCTGATGGACATCGGCGTGCACATGCTGGACATGACGCTGTTCCTGCTCGGCGAGCCGCAGGTGACCGCGGCGACGGCGTCGGCGTACGCGGAGTTCGGTCCCCGGGGACAGGGTGCGTCGGCGTACGGACCGTGGAGCAAGATCGAGGGCGCCGAGAAGTCCTTCGACGTGGAGGACCTGGCGACGGCGTTCCTCCGGCTGGACGGTGGCGGCACCCTCCTGCTGGAGTCCAGCTGGGCCCAGTGGATCCCGTACGACCAGTGCTACGTGACCCTCTACGGCACCGAGGGTGGCGCCAGCATCGAGTGGGGTGGGTTCCCCGCGACCTACCGCAAGCTGGGGATCTGGACGCAGAAGGACGGCGTGCCGGCCGAGCTGACCCCGTACGTCCCGGAGGACGGTCAGCACCTGCAGGCGGTCACCGACTTCGTGGCCGCGGTCCGGGCGGGGGCCAACGCCGAGCACGACGGCTCCGAGGGGCTGGCCCGCGCCCGCGTGGTCGACGCCTGCTACGCCTCCGCCGCCCAGCGCGGCGAGGTCGTCCTCGGAGGCTGAGCCTCCCTCAGTCGTCTGGCGGCGGCCCGCGTGGCGGCGCCCGGCGACGTGGGCGCAATCGACCGCGCCCCTGCGGCAGGTCGGTCCGCCCGAGGCCGAGGGTGTGACGCCGCCCGACGGACCCACCCCGTCGGCAACACCGAGTGCTCGCTACGCGGTGCCGTGGTCGGCGATGCGCCAGGCGTGGTCAGGTCCGGTCTGCTGCAGGTAGTAGGTCCAGCCGGTGGGTCCGTCGTCATAGCTCAGGTCTGAGCCGGCGAGCCCGCTGAACCTGATCCTGATCCCGACGGCCCAGTACGCGCTGTCGGGGCCGTAGGTGGTGTCGGGGCCGCTGGTGCTGATGCGCAGGTCGTTCATGGTGCCGAGGCCGCGGTGGCGCGGCAGGAACCCGTCGATCGGCCGGGAGGGGTACAGCTCGGCGACCGTGCGGAAGTCCCGGTGGTTGTAAGCCTCGACGTAGGCCCGGACCACCTCATCCGGCGCCGCGCGCGAAGAGGGAACCGGAACGTGCGCAGTCGGCAGATTGAGCCGGAACCCCCACGACCACGCGACAGCGAGCACCACGAGGACGGCGACCGAGCCGGCCAGGATCCGGCGTCCACGGCGAGGTTCGACCGATCGCGTCGCCGTGCGCCGGGTGCCGCTCACCGGACCATCATCGCTGCCGGCGATCCGCCGCGTCGAGCGCGCACATCGTGGCGATCACATCGGCAGAGCGGTGTAGCGCCCCTGGCTGTCTTCGAAGAACACGGCGACCGCCCAGGCGCTGCCGCTGATGGTGCCGTGGCAGAGCGTGACGACGCCCTGCCGGACCGAAGGCGTGTCGGGGCAACGAAGATCGGCGACGTCGCCGCCGTCCTCGCGGATGACGTCGGAGAGGGCGGTGCTGAGGGTGTCGCCGTTGAGGGCACCCGACGGTGCGGCGTCGAGCTGGCCCGTCAGGGGAGCCTCGCCACCCGACCCGAAGGCTCCCGACACCGCGAGGAACGCGGCAAGGATGACGACACCGAGGAGCGCCACCGCGGAGACCGCCAGACTGATCGCCGGGAGCACCGATCTGGTCGGCGTCGGCTGGATCGCCGGTGGCACGGCGAAGCCGGCGTAGTACGGGCTGCCTGGGTGGGTCATGGATCTCCTCGCCTGCCCACACGGCTCACGTGAACGCGGTGGTCGCTCGAGTGTGGCCCAGACTCGTGCGTACGGCTGTCACTTCGTTCGGGTGTTGTGCGGTCGTGATCTCCGGTGCCTCTCGCCGATCGGCCCGGCGACGTGGTGACGGCTGATCACAAAGGCACGTGAACGTCATCGAGCGAGCGCGCCTAGGGTGCCGTTCATGAGCTTGGAGATCCCCCTCGACGTCGGTCGTGCTGCCTGCGCTGACTCGATCACCGCCTTCCTGCGGGCTGTCGGTGACCTGAGCGAGTACGACCTGCTCGCCGGATCGCGGTGCCACGGCTGGACCCGGCTCGACGTCGTGGTGCATGTGACAGCTGGCTGGCAGGAGATGCTCGGCGGGCTCGTCTCGGTCGTCGACTCCCGACCGACGGTCGACGCAGCCAGCTACTGGTCGGCCTTCGCGTCGGAGTACGGGGGTGAGGACCCGATCGCGAGCCTGATGTCCCAGCGTCGGCGGACGTCGTCGTACGGCAGGCCGGCCTCGGCTGTCGCCCACCTGAACGACGTGGCTGCGGCAGTCCTTCGTGGTGTCGGCGGTCTCCGTGACGGGGGCTACGCGTGGCAGGGCCACGTCTTCGCGGCCGGCGACTTCGCCGCGGTGTGGGCAGTCGAGGACGTCGTGCACCATCTCGACCTCCTCATCGAGGACCCAGCGCCGGAGGGCGCCCTGCAGCTGGCCCGCTCGACGATCGAAGCGCTGCTCGGATCCCCGCTGCCATCCTCCTTCAGTGACGAGGACGTGACGTTGATCGGCAGCGGTCGGTCACCGGTCCCGTCCGGTTTCGACTCCCTCAGTGACCGTCTGCCAGTTCTCGCCTGACTCCCGGATTCGTTGTTTCCCAGGGACTGCTCGGCGAGAGCACGGGGTCGCCGCGGTCTCGTGGCCCGCGGTGGTCCAGCTGAAGGTGCAGACCATCCCTCCGATGCCGCTGGTGGCTCCGATGGCGGTCGTGCTCGCCTGTAGCAGGGTGTCGGTGTGTGAGTCACAGGTAGCGATCAAGAGCGTGCTCCAGTCGCCCGTGGAAGCTCCGGCCGAGGTCGCTGATGGTATCGACGGTCAGGATCCCCAGGTAGGCGAACACCCGCCAGAGTTCCCGGCGCTGCTCGAAGTCCTCGTCGATCGGCCGGATCTCTGAGTAGGCGGACCAGGTCTCCGGCGGAACCGGCGCGAAGTAGTCGAGAAGGGCGAGGTCGAGCTCAGGGTGGCTGAAGTAGGGCGACACGTCGATCATGACAGCGCCCGCGTCGGTGCTGAGGAAGTTGTGATGCTGCGCATCTCCGTGCAGGAGTCGCGGACCGGGGTCGGGCCCCGCCAGCTCTGGCAGCCGCGCCACGAGTGCTTCGACCTTGGCCGTGGTGGCCGCGTCTACCGAGCCGGCGTCGCGGGCCGTCCGCAAGTAGGGCAGCACTCGTCGCACCGCGTAGAACTCGGCCCACGTGTTGGAGTCGACGGGCGAGTTGTCCATCAGAAGAGGTCCGAAGTAGCCGTGGGCGGGGGCTCCGTAGGTCGGTCCCTCGACGCTGTGGAGCTCTGCGAGGGCTCGACCGATGCGCTGCCAGTCGGTCGACGTACGGTCGACGCGCTCGTCGAGAGCTTCGAGCAGGAGCGCTGCGGAACCGTCCGGCAGATCGACTCGACCGCTGCCGATGGGCTCAGGGACGCGGATCCCGGACGCGGCGACGAGTCGCAGGCCGGCCAGTTCGCTGGTCAGCTGGGACGTCGACTCGACCGATGTCGCGAGCTTCGCGAACACGGCCAGCGACTCGTCAGCCATGATCATCGCCGGATGCGATGACCGGTCGGACAGGTCCGTCCACGTCGAC
>JBMDXL010000056.1:0-2632 GCA_048594465.1 Microlunatus sp.
GCGACGTACGGCGAGTTCTCCACCAGCGCGGCGGGTGGCAGGTGGACGGGGCGCTCGAGCACCCGCCGGTCCGGCACCACCAGCTCGCCGCGCAGCACACCGGCCACGGCGATCACCTTGAACAACGAGCACTGCGGCAGCACCAGATCGGGCCGGTGGCAGAGGCTGCGGCCGGTCCGCAGGTTGCGGGCGTAGACCGAGGCGGTGCGCCGGTGGCGTTCGGCCAGCGCGGCGACGTCGCGGTCGGTGGCGACCGTGGCCCGAGCGGGGGTCCGGTCACTGCCTACGACGACGGATCCGGCGAGGACCGCGGCGGACGCGGCCAGCACCGTACGTCGGCGGACGGCGCTGCTCTGCGAGAGGGGGGAGCCGGCGGTGCGGGTGTCGGAGGAGGTCATGGACCCACCGTGGCGCGCGGTCGGTCGCGCGGACCAACACGATCCCGACCGATTCATGCGCGTTGGGCATGACCGGCGGTCTGGCTAGGGTCGGTGGATGGACCTGATCGAGGCGCTGCGCGCGTTCCGGATGGTCGCGGCGGAGAGCAGCTTCACCCGCGGAGCCGAGCGCTGCGGCGTGCCGCAGCCCGTGGTCAGCCGCCGGGTGGCCGCCCTGGAACGGCGCCTGGGTGGACCGCTGCTGGAGCGGTCGACCCGCTCGGTGAGTCTGACCGCGCTCGGTACGCGGGTGCTACCCCACGCCGAGGAGGTGCTCACCCGCTAGGACCTGCTGGAGGAGGCGACGCGGGACACCGAGCCCGAGCTGGTGATGGCCGTGCCGCGCCACCTCGATCCGCGCACCCTGGCCAGCATCCGCCGTGGACTGGCCCCGGCTCGGATCCGGCTGAGCGAGGACGACCCGGAGGAACGACGGCGGCTGTGGCAGGGCGGCGCGGTGGACATCGCGGTGCTGGTGGTGCCGCAGGGGGCCGGCAGCATCGTGTCGCCGCTGGGCCTGGGGACCAGCGAGCCGGTCGCCGGAGAGGCGCCACTGTGTCTGTCCCACCTGCGTCGCGCCGTCCGCGACCGCGGCGACCGGACCCGCCGGATCCACCTCCAACCGGAGGACGACGCACCGGCGGTCCGCGATCCGCTGACCCGTCTGGCCCACGGTCACGGTCTCGGTGCGGAGCAGTCGCCGGCCGTCACCGACCGGACCGAGGCGCTGACCCAGCTGCACGAGCACGACGACGTCCTGCTCTGCACCCCGTCGGAGGCGGTCGTGCTGGGTCTCGGGTGGCGACCGATCCGCGACCTGCCCCTCGTCCGCCGGCAGGAGGTGGTGGCCCGCCCGGGTCTGCTGACCACCGAGCAGCTGACCAGGGTGGCCGAGCGGTTGGCGCACCCCCGGGTTCGCCGGTGACCGACGCCGGCGCGGTCGCCTCCTCAGCGGAGCTCCTCAGGACCGCCGGCGACCTCGCCCCGGACTGGACCCGCAGCGGGCTGGGGGGCGGCTTCCTGGCGCGCCACCTGGACAGCGGTGAGGAGCTGGGCTTCGGCGTCGACCGGGTGCTGCCGCTCGCGTCGGTGGTCAAGGTGCCGATCGCGCTGGTGGTGCTCGACCGGATCGCACGCGGGGCGCTGGAGCCCGGCCGGCCGGTGCCGCTCGACCCGACCCGACGGACTCCCGGTCCCAGTGGCCTGTCGTTGTTCGCCCACCCGGCCACGGTCGCCGTCCGGGACCTGGTGACGCTGTCGCTGTCGGTGAGCGACAACGCCGCGACCGACGCCCTGCTGGATCTGGTGCCTCCGGACGACGTCACTGCGCAGCTGGCGGCCTGGGGCCACCGGGGGCTGGTGGTGCGGCACCGGATCCGGGAGCTGCACGAGACCGTGGCCAGTCTGCCGAGCGCGGCGTCGGCGTACCTGATGGAGCTGGCCATCCGCGGGGCCACCCCGGGGGGCGGTCACCCGATCGCCCAGCTCGACCCGGCCCGGGCCAACGCCGGGGACGCGGCGGGTCTGGCCGCGCTGCTCGCCGACGTCTGGACCGACCGGATCGGCCACGCGCAGGCGACGGCGGGGCTGCGCTCGGCCCTCGGTCACCAGCTCACCCGGCACCGTTTCGCCGGCGAGCTGGTCAGCGACCTGACCACGCTGCGCAGCAAGACCGGGACCTTCCTCCATCTGCGTCACGAGGCGGGCGTGTGTCAGACCGCGTCCGGGGACCGGGTGGTGGTCGTCGCGCTGACCACGTCCTCGGTGAACGCGGCCGAGCAGCCGGAAGCCGATGCCGCCATCGGAGCCGCAGCACGTACCGCGGTCGAGACGCTGACGGATCGCCAGAGGTTGTCAGGACAAACTGACAAGCGCTAGCGTGGGCGGTCAGGTGCCTGCCCGACCTCCTCCAGCGCCCGACCTCTCCCCGGAAGGCTGTCTCCATGACCGTTCTCGAAGGCCGTGCGCCGCACTCTGCGGTACGCATCGGCGTCATCGGCACCGGAAACATGGGAGCGGACCACATCCGCAACCTGCAGCGCTTCGTGGCCGGAGCGGAGGTCACCGTGGTGGCGGACTACAACCGGGCCACGGCCGAGGCCGTGGCGGCGGAGTCCGGGGCCCGGGTGGCGGCCGACGGCGACGCGCTCATCGCCGATCCGGAGGTGGACGCGGTGATCATCGCCTCGCACGAC
>JBMDXL010000560.1:0-2502 GCA_048594465.1 Microlunatus sp.
GCGACGACCGGCAGCATCCCGACGCCGAGCGAGGAGGCCACGATGACCAGGTTCATGGTGTCGTCGTAGGCGACCTTGGAGAGCGTACGGATGCCGCTGGCCGCGACCGAGCCGAACAGCACGATGCCCGCGCCGCCCAGCACCGGCGACGGGACCGCGGCCACCACCCGGCCGAGGACCGGCAGCAGCCCCAGCACCACCAGGATGCCGCCGCCGGCCGCGACCACGTACCGGCTCCTCACCTTGGTGATGGCGACCAGACCGACGTTCTGCGCGAACGCGCTCTGGGTGAAGGAGCCGAACAGCGGGGAGATGGCGCTGGAGGCCATGTCGGCCCGGAGTCCGTCGGCGATCCGCTTGCGGTCCACCTTGGTGCCGACGATCTCGCCGACCGCCAGGATGTCGGCAGTCGTCTCGGTCAGCGTCACCAAGATCACGATCAGCATCGAGATGATGGCCGCGGCGTGGAAGGTCGGCCAGCCGAAGGCGAACGGGGTGGGGAAGGCGACCACCGGACCCTGGCCCACCTGGGAGAAGTCCGCGACGCCGAGGACGGCGGCGACTACCGTGCCGGCCACGATGGCCAGCAGGATCGACAGCCGCGAGACCGTGGCGTTGCCGAGCTTGGACAGGGCCACCACGATCACGAAGGTGAGACCGGCCAGGCCGATGTTCGACGCCGACCCGAAGGTGTCGGCGGACGGGTTGCCGCCCATGGCCCACACCGCCGCCACCGGCAGCAGGGTGAGACCGATGGTGGTGATCACCACGCCGGTGACCACCGGCGGGAAGAACCGGATGATGGTGGCGAACAGCGGGGTGATCAGGAGACCGACGACGGAGGCCACGATCACGGCCCCGAACACGGCCGGCAGCCCGCCGCCCCCGTCGACGATCGCGACCATGGTCGCCACCCCGGCGAAGGAGACGCCCTGGACCAGCGGCAGCTGGGAACCGAACCAGGGCACGCCGATCGTCTGCAACAGGGTGGCCAGACCGCCCATGAACAGGCAGGCGGTGATCAGGGCGCCGATCTCGGCCGGCGACAGCCCGGCCGCCGGCCCGATGATCAACGGCGGGGCGATGATCCCGCCGTACATGGTGAGCACGTGCTGGAGCCCGTACGCGACGGTGCTGGCCAGCGGCAGTCGCTCGTCCTCGGGGCGGGTGCCGGTCGGGGTGGGGGTCGACGCCGAGCTGGTCGGCGCGGAACGGGGAGAGGTCATGGCAACGTCCTTGTTGTCCGGAGGGGTCCTCGACGAGGGCTCTCGTCGGGAGTGGAGCGAGGAAGACTCAGCGGGTGGAGCCGACGAGCCGGGCGGCGGCGGCCCGGTGGGCGGTGATCAGCTGCGGCAGGTCCAGTCCGACGACGGCGCCGTCGACCACCCGCCACTGCCCGGCCACCATCACCCGGTCGGCGCGGTCGGCGCCGCACAGCAGCAGCGCGGACAGCGGGTCGTGGCTGCCGGAGAAGCGGAGGTCGTCCAGGGTGAACAGGGCCAGGTCGGCCTGCTGGCCGACGGCGAGGGTGCCGACGTCGTCGCGGCCGAGCACCCGCGCGGACCCGGCGGTGGCCCAGGTCAGGGCACGCTCGGGCGTCACCTGCTCGGCGCCGTAGCGCAGCCGTTGCAGGTAGAGCGCCTGCCGCGCCTCCATGATCATGTTGCTGGCGTCGTTGGAGGCGGAGCCGTCCACGCCCAGGCCGACCGGCACCCCGGCGGTCTCCAGCTCGACGGTGCGGGCGATGCCGGAGGCCAGGCGCATGTTGGAGGTGGGGCAGTGCGCGACCCCGGTCCCGGCCGCGCCGAGCCGGGCGATCTCGCTGTCGTCGAAGTGGATGCCGTGACCCAGCCAGGTGCGTGAGGTCAACCAGCCGACGCTGTCGAGGTAGTCGACCGTACGCAGGCCGAACATCTCGCGGCAGAAGTCCTCCTCGTCGATGGTCTCGGCGAGGTGGGTGTGCAGCCGGACGTCGTGCTGCTCGGCCAGCGCGGCGCTGTCGCGCATGATCTCCCGGGTGACCGAGAACGGCGAGCACGGCGCCAGGCCGATCTGGACCATCGCGCCCGGTCCGCGCTCGTGGTAGGTGGTGATCAGCCGCTCGGAGTCGGCCAGGATCACGTCGGGGTCCTGGACGGTGCTCTGCGGCGGCAGCCCACCGTCCCGCTCGCCCAGGGTCATCGAGCCGCGGGTGAGCAGCACCCGGACGCCCAGTCGGCGGGCGACCTCGACCTGCACGTCGATGGCCGACGCCATGCCGGCCGGGAACAGGTAGTGGTGGTCGGCGGCCAGTGTGCAGCCGGAGAGCAGCAGCTCGGCCAGGGCCACGGTGGTGGCGAGTTCCAGGTCCTCGGGGGTGAGGCGGGCCCAGACCGGGTAGAGGTTGGTCAGCCAGGGGAAGAGCGGGGTGTTGACCACGGGCGCCCAGGCCCGGGTGAGGGTCTGGTAGAAGTGGTGGTGGGTGTTGATCAGACCCGGCAGGATCACGTGCCGGCTCGCGTC
>JBMDXL010000561.1:0-5847 GCA_048594465.1 Microlunatus sp.
CGGGTGACGTAACCCAGGTGCGGGGTGGCCAGCACGCCCGGGGTCCCGACCAGCGGGTCGTCGGGGGCGGGCGGCTCGCTGTCGAACACGTCCACCGCGGCCCCACCCAGCCGGCCGGCGGCCACGGCGTCGCGGAGGGCCGCGCCGTCCACGATCGGACCACGGGAGGTGTTCACCAGCAGCGCGGTCGGTTTCATCGCCGCCAGGGCGTCGGACCCCAGCAGGCCCCGGGTGCCGTCGCTGAGCGGGACGTGGACGGTGAGCACGTCGCTGCGCGCCAGCAGCTCGTCGAACGCGACCGACACCGCCCCCGACGCGGCCGCCCGCTCGGCGGTCAGGGAACGGCTCCAGGCGATCACGTCCATGCCGAACGCCCGACCGATCCCGGCGACCCGGCTGCCGATCCGGCCGAGACCGAGCACCCCCAGGGTGGCGCCGGCGAGATCGCGCCCCACCGTCGACTGCCAGCCGCCGGACCGCAGCGCCTCGACCTCACCGACCAGGTGCCGCCCGTGGCCCAGGATCAGCGCCCAGGTGAGCTCGACGGTGGAGCTGGTAATGGCCTCGGTGTGGCAGACCACGATCCCCCGCCGGGCCGCGGCCGCTCCGTCGATCACCGGGTTCCGCCGGCCGGTGGTCACGATCAGCCGCAGCCGGTCCAGCCGGTCGATCACCGCACCGGGCAGCGGGGTCCGCTCCCGCATCAGCACCACCGCCCCGTACGGGCGCAGGCGCTCGGTCAGCGCGTCCGGATCGACCAGGTGGTCGGTGTAGACGTCGACCCGGCCCTGGGCCCGGAGCCCGGACCAGTCCGCCAGCTCGAGGGCGGCTCCGGCGTAGTCGTCCAGCACGGCGATGTCCACGGCCCGCACTATGCCGCACCCCGGTGACAACTCGGCGGACGACCGCTGGGTGCCTCCTCAGGCGACGGGACGGCTCCGCGCGGCGCGGGCGGCGCGCAGCGTGAGGAAGAGCCGGTGGGCGGTGATCACCACGACCAGCCAGGCGGCGCCCAGCAGCCAGCCCACCATCACGTCGGTCAACCAGTGGTGACCCAGGAACACCCGGCTGAGACCCATCGCGACCGCCCAGGCCACGGCCGCCGCGATGGTGAGCACGCGCGCCCACCGGGTCCGCAGCCGCCGCGCCAGCAGGTAGGCGACCAGCCCGGCGATCACCGTGCTGTTCAGAGCGTGACCGGACGGGAAGGAGAAGGCGTACTCGTACGGTGGCACGGCCTCGCTCAGCGGCGGCCGGGATCGGCCCACGGCCGCCTTGCCCACCGTGGTCAGCGTCAGCGAGCCGGCGACGGCGACGAGCATCAGGACCAGCGGGGTGCGCGACCGCCACCGCCACACCATGGCCGCCGTGATCAGCGAGGCGATGATCGTCATACCGAGCGGACCGCCCAGGTGGGTGAACCAGGTCAGCAGGGTCGTGTTGGTCGGGTTGCGCACCGCGATGGCCTCGTCCAGGGCCGGCTGGTCGAGCTGGGCCACCCCGTCCTGCTCGACCACGGCGTCGTACAGACCGGCGCTGGCCAGGGTGAGCGCCGCGACCAGCACCAGACCGACGGCGGCGGTCAGGTAGAGCACGGCGTGCGCCGACACGTTGGTCGCCAGCCGGCTGACCAGGCCCACCAGGCCCCGGCCGGCCCGGGACGGCCACCGGGTCAGGTCACGGTCACCGATGCGTTCTTCCTGCGGTGTGTCGTCGGCCAGTGGCACCGGACCCTCCTTCGACGTCGAGACACCGGGTGGTCACGCCTGGCGGCTGCGGCGCAACACACTCTCGGATGGCGTGCGACCGTACACCAGGACGAGCGGTCCCCTGCCCCGGTCGGTGCGGACATGCAGCGATCGGCTCCGACGGGCCTGAACTGGTCCGACGGGAGTGATCGGGTCGGCCGGTCGCCCTCAGTCCGGGTGCAGACCGGCGGCGCGTTCCAACCCGAGCTCGGCGATCGCCCGGGCCCGCAGCTCCACGTCGAGCAGGTGCCCGCCGACGGGTGCCGGGAAGTCGTCGACCACGGTGACGTAGCGCGGGAGCAGCCGAGGCGGGATGGTTCCCTCGCCGTACGCCCGGAGGCTCTCCGCGGTGACGACCGGCGCGCCGGGCCGCAACCGGAGCCAGGCCATCACCTCCTCGCCGAAGCGCTCGTCGGGCACGCCGATGACGCGGACGGCGAGGACGTCGGGGTGGTCGGCCAGGAGGTCCTCGAGCTGTCGTGGATCCAGCGGTTCCCCGCCCCGGACGATCCGGTGGTCGACCCGCCCGACCACGGTGATCAGGTCGTCGGCGTCCATCACCGCGAGATCGCCGGTGTGCAACCACCGAGCACCGTCGACGACCGCCGCGGTGTCGGTCGGCGCCTCCCAGTAGCCCAGCATCACCGCGTAGCCGCGCACGCAGAGCTCGCCCGGCTCACCCCGACCCACCGTCGATCCCGTCGTCGGGTCGATGATCTTGATCTCCAGATGGGGCTGGACCCGTCCGACGGTGGTGGTGCGGACCCGCAGGTCGTCGTCCCGGCGGGTCTGGGTGATCACCGGCGACGTCTCGCTCATCCCGTGGCAGACCGTCAGCTCCGACAGCCCGAGCTCGGTCGTCACCCGCTCCATCAGCGGGGCCGGACAGGGCGAGCCCGCCATCACCCCGGTCCGCAGCGTGCCGACGTCGTACGCCGAAGCGGGCAGCGCCAGCGCGGCGGCGAACATGGCCGGGACCCCGAGCAGACTCGTGCAGGCCTCGTCCTGCACGGCCCGCAGGGTGGACCCGGGGTCGAACTCCGGCGCCGGGAGGACCACCGTCGCGCCGTGGGTGAGGGCCGCCAGGACACCCATGCCCAGTCCGAAGCAGTGGAACAGAGGCACCGGCACGCAGACCCGGTCCGCCGCGGTGTAGCCGCAGCCCAACCCGAGGAAGAAGCCGTTGTTCACCAGGTTGTGGTGGGACAGGGTGGCTGCCCGGGCGGCCCGGCCGGCGCCGGCGGAGGTGTGCTGCAGATCGACCGGGTCGTCGACCGACAGCCGGCGCTCCCGGTCGACCAGCACGGCCGGGTCGCCGCGACGACCGGCGCTCAACAGCGCGTCCCAGCTCGGGTGGTCGAGGACGACCGTCTCCCGCAGGGCCGGGCACCGGCGGCCGAGCTCGGCGCCCAGGGCCGCGTGCTCACCGGCCGGTGAGGCCGGGTCGGCGACCAGCAGCGCGACCCCGGTCCGCTGCAGCAGCGGCGCGATGGCCGCGACGTCGAGCGCCGGGCTGAGGTTGACCAGGATCGCGCCCAGGCGGGCGGCCGCGTGCAGCAGCACGACCCACTCGAGACGGTTGGCGGCGCAGAGACCCACCCGGTCCCCCGGTCGCACCCCGCGGTCGTGCAGCCCCAGCGCGCAGTTGTCGACCTCGGCGAGCAGGGCGGCGTAGGTGAGCCGGCGACCGGTCCGGCATTCGACCACGGCCTCGTGGTCGGGTCCGACCCGGGCGGCCGTGGCGACGAGCTGGGCGCCCAGGGTGTGGCCGATCAGCGGCACCGTCGTGGCGCCGCGGTCGTAGGCGAATGGGGCGGTCAGTGCCCCGGCTCCCGGTGACCGCCCCGACCCGTGAGCGCGATGATCATGGTCGTCACATCAGACCGCCGTCGATGCTGCGCTGGTAGCTCTCCGGCTCCTCAGGCACCAGCACCGGCGTCTCGGCGTTCAGGCTCTCGCCGGCGAAGAACGGCTTGGCCTCGGCGAAGAACGACCAGACCACCATCAGCACGGCCCCGACCAGCAACGCGCCGATGCCGAGCACGAACGTGCCGCCGATGCCGAGCAGCTCGGTGTTGCCGTAGTCGGGTTGCCACATGTCGACCGCGGACTGGACGAACGCGTACGTCAGCATCACCGCCCCGAGCAGGGGCAGGACCCCCCTGAGCAGCAGGTTCCTCGGCGACGAGGTCAGGTCCCGACGGAAGTACCAGGCGCAGGCGAAACCGGTGATGCCGTAGTAGAAGGCGATGGCCAGTCCCAGCGAGGTGATCGAGTCCTGCAGGATGTTGTCGCTGATCACGGTCATGCCCACGTAGTAGACCGTCGCCACCACACCCATCATCAGGGTCGAGAACGACGGGGTCTGGAAGCGCGGGTGCACGGTCTGGAACCGCTTCGGCAGCGCCTTGTAGGTGGCCATCGCCAGGGTGCCCCGGGCGGTCGGCAGGATCGTGGTCTGGGTGGAGGAGACCGCCGAGACCAGCACCGCGATCACCAGCACGATCGCCATCGGGCCCATCACGTCGTCCTTCAGGGCCAGGAAGACGTCGTCGGCGTTGGCCTCGTTGCCGAGCCCGAGACCGTCGGCGCCCACCCCCGCGTACGCCATCGCGGCCACCGTGACGCCGACGTAGGTCAGCAGCAGGATGGCGGTGGAGATGATCGCCGCCCGGCCGGGGATCCGCTGCGGGTCCTTGGTCTCCTCGTTCAGGGCCAGGCAGGTGTCCCAGCCCCAGTAGATGAACAGGGCCAGCAGCACCGCCTCGATGAAGCCGGAGTAGTCGGCGAAGGCGAACGGGTTGAACCACTGCCAGGAGAAGTGCTCGGTGGCCGGTGCCTCGCCGGTCGCGATCCGGTAGATCACGAAGGCGACGAACAAGATCAACGCCAGGTACTGCACCCCGAGCAGGACGTTCTGCAGCCGCTCGCCGATCTCCAGACCCCGGTAGCTGACCCAGCACATCAGTGCGATGAACACGACACCGGTGGCGGTGACCACGACCGTGTTCCCGGCCAGCGCGTCCTGGCCGAGCATCAGCCACAGGTAGATGCCGCCGATCTGGGCGAGGTTGGCCAGCACGACGATGCCGGCGACGGCGACGCCCCAGCCGCCCATCCAGCCGACCCGCGGCCCGAAGGCCTTGGTCGCCCAGGTGAAGGTCGTCCCGCAGTCGGGGATCTCGCGGTTGAGCTCCTGGTAGGCGGCGGCGATGAACAGCATCGGCAGGAAGGCGATGATGAACGCGATCGGAGCCTGGGCGCCCACGGCCATGACGACGAAACCGAGGGTGGCGACCAGGGAGTAGACCGGCGCGGTCGAGGCGAGCCCGATGACGACGGAGCCGGGCAGTCCGAGCGTCCCGACCGCGAGACCCTTGCCACCCGCCCCCGTCGCGGTGTCTGTTGTCATAGGGCGGAACCTAGGGTGGCGAGGACCCGCCGTCAATCGTGTCGTCGGCGTGCCCGTCCGGAGAAGATCTTGTTGCTCCCCGCAGGAATCACCCCCGCCGCCCGCCGCGCGCCGACGGCCGGGTGGCCTAGCGTGGTGACATGCCCACCGCCGCGCCCCGGGGAGCCCGTTCCCGTCGCGACCTGCTGATCGACACCGCCCTCGACGTCATCGCCGAGCACGGGGTCGCCGGCACCACGCACCGCCGGGTCGCCACCGCGGCCGGCGTGCCCCTGGGGTCGACCACCTACTACTTCGCCGACCTGGCCGATCTGCTGCGGGCGGCCTTCCATCGCTTCGCCGACCAGATCTCGGAGCGCTTCGAGGCCCAGCTGGCGACCGCTCGGACCCCCGCGGAGGCGATCACGGCCATCACGACGTTCCTGCTCAGCGACACCGACCCCCGCGAGCTGGCCCTCAGCTACGAGTTCTACGCCCTGGCGATCCGGCGACCGGAGGTGGCCGGCCTGGTCGAGGCGTGGTTCGCGCGCAGCCAGCAGGCCCTCGCCCGTTTCTTCGACCCGCCCACCGCCCGTCGCCTCGACACCCACATCGAGGGCTTGTTCACCTACCGCGGACTGGCCCGCGACGCCGCCGACGGACCGGAGATCCGTCGGGCGCTGGAGCTGCTGAGCGGCATCTCGACCG
>JBMDXL010000562.1:0-1600 GCA_048594465.1 Microlunatus sp.
CGTCGAGCCGGTGCTCTCGCTGCACGGCACGGCCACCGAGTCGGTGCGCGTCGTGCTGCCCCGGTTCGACACCCCCGACGGCAAGGTCGCGTTCGTCGAACGCGGGGTCCCCGCCCGCCGGGTCGGCGGCCGGCTCGTCACCACCGTCCTCGACCTGATGCTCGCCCAGTACGGCGTGGCCCGTGAGGGCCTGCCCGGCACCTGGCCGGCCGGCTACGACGACCCGTCCACCCCGGCGACCCCCGCGTGGCAGGAGGAGATCACCTCCGTGCCCGCCGAGCAGGTGGTCCGGCTGGCCCGCGAGTGGGCGCAGAACGCCGTCGACACCCAGGGGCGCGGGATGATCCTCATGGGCGCCGGCACCAACCACTGGTTCCACTCCGACCAGATCTACCGCGCGATGCTCGTCCTGACCACGATCACCGGCTGCCAGGGCCGCAACGGCGGCGGCTGGGCGCACTACGTCGGCCAGGAGAAGGTCCGCCCGATCATGGGCTTCCAGCACATGGCCTTCGCCCTGGACTGGCACCGCCCGCCGCGGCACATGAACCAGACCGCGTACTGGTACGTCAACACGAGCCAGTACCGCTACGACACCTTCACCGCCGACGACGTCGACGCCGGGACCGGGGTGTTCGCCGGCAAGGGGGTCATGGACCTCCTCGCGCAGTCGGTACGACTCGGGTGGACACCGAGCTACCCGACCTTCGACCGCAGCAGCCTCGTCCTGGCCGACGAGGCCGACGCCGCCGGGATGTCGCCCGCCGACTACGTCGTCGACCAGCTGCGCTCGGGGGCGCTGAAGTTCGCGGTCGAGGACCCGGAGGCCGAAGAGAACCACCCGCGCATCCTCAGCCTCTGGCGAGCCAACCTGCTGGGCTCCAGCGCCAAGGGCAACGAGTACTTCCTCAAGCACCTCCTCGGCACCGACAACGCGGTCACCGCGCAGCAGGCGCCGCCGGAGAAGCGCCCGGCAGGCATCACCTGGCCGGAGGAGGTGCCCGAGGGCAAGCTCGACCTGCTGACGACCATCGACTTCCGGATGACCAGCTCGACCCTGTTCTCCGACGTCGTGCTGCCGGCCGCCACCTGGTACGAGAAGCACGACATCAACACCACCGACATGCACCCGTTCGTGCACTCGTTCAACCCGGCCATCGCGCCCCCGTGGCAGAGCAAGACCGACTGGGAGGCGTGGAAGGCGATCGCGAAGCGGTTCTCCGACCTCGCTGTCGACCACCTCGGCACCCGCCGCGACGTCGTCGCCAAGCCGCTGTGGCACGACACCCCCGAGGCGATGGCCACCGTCCACGGCGTCGTGAAGGACTGGCGCGCGGGGGAGTGCGAGCCGGTGCCGGGCAAGACGCTGCCCGCTCTCGTCGTCACCGAGCGCGACTACCCCGCGGTCTACGAGAAGATGACGTCGATCGGACCCCTCATGGAGTCCGCCGGGATGCTCACCAAGGGCGTGCCCTACGAGGTGCGGCGCGAGGTCGACCTCCTGCGCCGACGCAACGGTGTCGTCCCGGGCGGTGCAGGGGAGGGCCAGCCCCGCCTCGAGAGCGACATCCACGTCGCCGACGCGATCCTCCACCTGTCC
>JBMDXL010000563.1:0-7054 GCA_048594465.1 Microlunatus sp.
GTCGACGATCTCCGGCCCGCGGCGATCGACCAGGTCGGCCTCCTCGAGGCCATCGAGCAACGAGTCACCTCCCTGTCGCCCGACCTCGTGGTCGAGGTGGTCGGCCCCGGGGTCCTGCCTCCGCTCCCGGCGGCCGTCGAGGTGGCCGCCTTCCGGATCGCCTCGGAGGCCGTGACCAACGTGGTCCGGCACTCGGGGGCCTCGCGGTGCCGGGTCGCCGTGGCGGTCGACGGTGCGTTCTCCCTCACGGTCACCGACAACGGACAAGGAGCCGGGGACTCGATGACCCGGGGGGTCGGCCTGACCTCGATGCGTCAGCGGGCGGCCGAGCTCGGTGGCAGCTGCACGGTCTCCCCGCGTCGCGGGGGAGGGGTGGTCATCCGTGCCGACCTGCCGCTGCCGGACGTCGGGCCCGGGGTGGTGATCACGTGATCCGCGTCCTCGTCGTGGACGACCACCCGGCGTACCGCACAGGTCTCTCCGTCATGATCGGCGGCGTCGGCGACCTCGAGGTCGTCGGCGAGGCTGAGACGGGGCTGCGCGCCATCACACTCGCGGAGCAGCTCGAGCCCGACGTGGTGCTGATGGACCTCCGCCTGCCGGAGCTGGGTGGCATCGAAGCCACCCGCCGACTGACCCGGCGTGACCCACCTCCGGCCGTCCTCGTGCTGACGATGTTCGACGACGACGACTCGGTGTTCGCCGCGCTGCGCGCTGGCGCGCGGGGCTACCTGCTCAAAGGCGCCGAGGAGGACGAGATCGTCCGGGCCGTTCGCGCCGCGGCTGCCGGGGAGGCGATCTTCGGGCGGGAGGTCGCTCAACGGGTGATCGACCATCTCGCCGCCGGCCCGGGTTCGATGACAGCGGCTTTCCCCTCGCTCACCGAGCGGGAGCGTGAGGTGCTGGAGCTGATCGCGACCGGCCAGGGC
Organism: Microlunatus sp.; assembly: GCA_048594465.1. GTDB lineage: Bacteria > Actinomycetota > Actinomycetes > Propionibacteriales > Propionibacteriaceae > Microlunatus. The sequence continues at coordinate 930 of JBMDXL010000563.1, forward strand.
AACGCCGCCATCGCCCACGAGCTCATGATCAGTCTCAAGACCGTCCGCAACCACGTGTCGAACATCTTCACGAAGCTGCAGGTCTCCGACCGTGCCGCCGCGATCGTCAAGGCCCGCGGCGCCGACACCGAACGCTCTCGTCCCCGATGAGCTCCGGTGGTGCCCGGGAGAGGACCCTCAGGCCAGCGAGAGGAAGAGCTTCTCCATCTTCTGGACGTCGAGGCTATCGGTACCCCCGTCGGCGATGCACTGCTTGAGGCCGGTGGCGACGACGGCGAAGCCGGCCCGGTCGAGGGCGCGGCTGACCGCTGCCAGCTGGGTGACGACGTCCTCGCAGTCGTGACCCTCGTCGAGCATCCGGATGACGGCGGTCAGCTGTCCCTGGGCCCGTTTGAGCCGGTTGCTGACCGGGCGGATGCTGTCGGGATCGAGCCGGACCATCACGCCTCCTGGACCGGGGTGCCGCCGAGGCTGCCCAGCGCGGTGCGGAGCCGGGTGCCGGCCTCGTCGGACACCGCCCGCAGCCCGTCGTTGCCGGTGACGCCCACCATCATCTGCGGGTCGATCGCCTCCACGGCGGTGGTCGCGTCGTCGAGGGCGCGGACGACGACGTTGCAGGGCAGCAGCGAGCCGATGGAGGGCTCGGCCTGGAGGGCGGCGAAGGCGAGGGGAGGGCGGCAGGCGCCGAGGATGATCTGCGGGGCGATGTCGACGTCGAGCTTGGCCTTCATGGTGGCGCGCAGGTCGATCTCGGTGAGAACACCGAAGCCCTGCTGGGCCAGGGCCTCGCGGACGCGGTCGACGGCCGGATCGTACGGCTGGTCGAGCGTCGTGCGGAGGGCGTACGTCATGGTCGGCTCCTGGAGGTCGTTGTCGGAAGCGGAAACCCGCTGGGGACACAGCAGTGCCTCAGCGTGTGGGCCGGTCGTCGCAGCTGCCGTCGGACGTGTCGTCGACGACGTCCGGCCCCATTCCAATATACCCCTTGGGGTATCCGGCGAGCGTACTGCGCAGACGGACGGAGTCAGCGGGTCGAGGGAGAGGTGCCGGCGACGGCTGCGCGCAGACCGAGGTGGTCGGTGCCCGCGATCTGGAAGGTGCTCAACGCGGTCGCGGTGAGCCCGGCGTTGACCAGCACGTGGTCGATGCCGATCAGCGGCGGGAAACGGCGGTCCGCCGGGTAGGTGCGGACGAAGCCGGCTCCGACCAGGTCGGCGGCACTGCGCCAGCCGTCCGCGTACAGGCTGCGCATCGGTCCGTGGTCGTCGACCGCGTTGAAGTCGCCGGCCACCACGGTCGGGGTGTCGTCCAGGCGGGACAGGTACTGACGGAGCTCGGTGTGCTCGGCGGTCCACAGTCCCGGGCCGCAGAACGGGTTGCAGGGGTGCACCCCGACCACGCGGAGCGGGCCGAGCTGCGGGGTGTCGACGACGGCCGCCCACTGCTGGAACGAGCTGGTCGGCAGCGCCTCGGACGAGGTGATCGGGTAGCGGGAGAAGATGACCGACCCGCTGTCGTACTGCAGCGGGGCGCCCACGGCGTACGGCATCGCCTCCCGGAACGAGGCGGGCAGCGCGGCGACCCAGGCGGGGTTGGCCTCGACGAAGACGGCCACGTCGGCACCGGCGGCGGCCTCGGCGGTCGCGGCGGGGTCGGCGCTCCCGGCCCGGACGTTGAGGCTGATCAGGGTCACCGGTTCCGTGGCCACCGGTCGCCGGTCCGGCACCCAGGCGGGGCCCTGCCAGGCGATCGAGGTGAGCAGCCCGACCAGGACGACCAGGGTGAGCAGCAGCAGGCTGATCCGGGCGAACGCGGTGCTGCGCCGGGCGCGGAGGGCGGCCACGCCGAGCAGCAGCAGGGCGGGCAGCCAGAAGACCAGCCCGTACGGGATGAACGACGCGAGCAGGGCGAGCCCGTCGTCACCGGGCGGGGCGATCCGCAGCGCGGTGGCGACCAGGGCCGGCACCGTGCAGAGCAGCCCGAGGGTGACCAGCCAGCCCTGTCCCGGGCGGATCTGCCGCCGGGTGTCCCAGGCGCTGTCGGCCGACGTCACTCGGCCCGCCGCCGGGGCGCGGCCGGGTTGGTCCGCACCATGGTCATCTCCATCGGGTGCGGTGGGTACTCGCTCGCGGCGCGGTCATCGGTGTCCCGCCAGCCCCGGGCACGGTAGAAGCCGCGTGCCTGCAGGTTCTCCTCGAGCACCCGCAGCGACAGCTCCCGGGCCCCGGTGGCCATCAGCTCCTCGGTCGCGTACTGGAGCAGGAGCGACCCGTGACCCCGTCGGGCGTGGCGGGGCGCGACGGCCAGGTGCCGCAGCTGACCCCGACTGTCCCAGGCGACCAGTCCGACGGGTGTGCCGTGCTCCTCCAGCACCCGCAGCTGGACCTGGCGGTCGCGCAGCAGCCGCCGCCAGCGCCGTCGGACGTCGGCCGTCGGATAGGGGTGCTCGGCCGGGTCGAAGATGTGCCGCAGACCGGCCTCGCCGGCCGCGCGTTCGATCGAGGTGAGCAGATCGAGATCGGCCTGCCGGGCCCGTCGGAGGCGGAGACCGGTCTGCTCGTCCTCCAGGGGCGGGTCGAACTGGTCCTGCAGCTCCTCCAGGTCGGCGACCACCCGGTCCGCGCGGGTGGTCCGCCCCTTGGTGGTGGCGGAGCGGGACTTCTGCACGCACCACGCCTCGGTCCGCGCGACCTCGGTGCCGAGGACCAGTCCATTCTCACCGGGCGCGATCACCGTCAGGTCGTCCCAGTCCAGGTGCGTACGCCGACCGGGATTGACCACCTCCACCCCACCGGCGTCGGCGATCAGCCGCGGGTGCAGACCGAAGCGCCAGGCGTAGACGACGGCCGCGACGGCCAGCACCGCCAGGAAGAGCGCGATCAGCAGGTCTCCCGAGCGCAGGTAGGTGAGGACCGCCAGCGTGGGCACACCCAGACCGGCGACGGCGACGAAGATCCAGACGACGGTCAGGGTCCCGGTGGAGACGCGCCAGACGCGTCGGCTCCGGACGGCCATGCTGCTACTCCTCGGTTCCCGTACCGCTCAGGGGTGTCCGTTCGCCTAGGGTTGGCGCCATGCCCGGCGTCGCGGTGGTGACTGACTCTACGTCGTCCCTGAGCCCCGACCTGGCGGGCCGGGCCGGCGTGGTCGTCGTGCCGCTGCAGGTCGTCGTGGATGGGACGAGCCGGCCCGAGTCCTTTCGTCCGAGTCCCGGAGCGGTGACCCCCGGGGCGGTGGCCGCGGCGCTGCGCGAGGGCCGCGCCGTCTCCACCTCCCGACCGGCCCCGGAGGCGTTCGCCCGCGTCTACGCCGGGCTGGCCGAGCAGGGCTTCGACGCGATCGTCTCGGTGCACCTGAGCGGGGAGATCTCAGGAACCGTGGACGCGGCGCAGCTGGCCGGAGGCTCGGCCGCGGTCCCGGTGACGGTGGTGGACAGTCTGACCGTGGCCTCCGGCTGCGGCTTCGCCGCCCTGACGGCGGCGGCGGCCGCGCGGGACGGCGCGTCGGCCGAGCGGGTGGCCGACCTGGCGCGTCGGCGGGCAGCGGCGAGCGTCACCTACTTCTGCGTGGAGAGCCTGGAGTACCTCCGGCGCGGTGGTCGGATCGGCGCGGCCCAGGCCCTGCTCGGCTCCGCGCTGGCGGTGAAGCCTCTGCTGACGGTGACCGACGGCCGGATCACCCCGCACGAGCGCGTCCGGACCATGTCGCGGGCGCTGGCCCGGCTGGAGGAGCTGGCGCTCGGAGCCCTCACGAGTCCGGGGGTCGGCCGCGGAGGGGCCGACCTCGCCGTCGTCCACCTGGACAACCGGTCGGCGGCCGACCGGCTGGCCCGGACGCTCCGGTCCCGAGACGCCGAGGTGGCCACGGTGACCGTCTCCGAGGTGAGCGCCGTCCTCGGTGTGCACTGCGGCCCGGGCACGGTGGGTGTGGTGGTGTCGCCGCCCGTCTGAGGTCCGGAGCCCGGCCCCGTCGTCGTTGTCCACAGGACGAATCCGACTTCGAGCCGCGTCCACAGGCTGACGTACGACCCGTCCGACGAGGGCACCGCGTCCTTAGGTTCTGGGCATGTCCCGCCGAGATCGGATCGACCCCGAGACCGCCCGCCTGGTCGAGGAGCGGTTGCAGTGGTTGCTGCAGGAGCACGGTCCCGAGAGCAGCCCGCCACAGCTCGTCACCGGGGAGGACCCAGTCGTCGCCGGGGAGGACGTCCCCCTCGCCGGAGAGGACACGGTCGTCGCGCGAGACGCGCCGCTGGGTGCGGCCGCCGATCCGGCCGGACCGAGACGCCCGCACCGCCGCGCCGATCGCCGCCTGCCGTCCGCTCCGCCCCCGGATCCGCCGGTCCGATCGCGCGCGGGTGCTCGGGGCGCGCGCCTTCCCGACGGTGACCGTCGACCGCGTCTGCCCGAGGGGCGGCCCGTCGGTCCGGCCCTGCTGGCCGGCCTGGCCGGTTTCCGACGCCCCCACCTGGTCGTGGTGGCGACGATCCTCGTGCTCGGGGTCCTGGTCGCCGGCTGGGCGGTGCTGCGGGCCCGCCCGGTCGCGGTCGCCGTCACCCCGCCGCCCTCCGTCGGACCGGTCTCGGCGGCGCCGCCCGCTCCGGCACCTCCGTCGGCCGCGCCGTCCGCCGGCGCCTCGGTCCCCGGCGTGGTCGTGCACGTCCTGGGAGCCGTACGCCGTCCCGGTCTCGTCACCCTCGCGGGTGGAGCCCGGGTGCAGGACGCGATCGAGGCGGCCGGGGGACTGACCGGCAAGGCCGACCCAGGTGAGCTCAACCTGGCGCAGGCCGTCACCGACGGGCAGCAGATCGTCGTCGGCACCGAGGACGCGCCGGCCGGTGAGGTGCGGGACGGCGGCGGAGCCGGCGGCGGCGGGGGCGGTGGCGCCGGAGGGACCGGCGCTGGGGGCTCGGGGTCGCCGGTGAACCTCAACACCGCCTCGCCGGCCGAGCTGGAGGAGCTGCCGGGGGTCGGTCCGGTGATGGCCGGCAAGATCGTGGCCTGGCGCACCGAGAACGGCCGCTTCAGCCGGATCGAGGAGCTGCAGGAGGTCGACGGTGTCGGGCCGAAGACCTACGCCAAGCTGGCGCCGCTGTGCCGGGTCTGACGGCGGGCTCCTGACGTGCCGACCACGGGACCCGGTCCGACCGACGCCGCGGCGGACGCGGACCCGGGGACCGGGCCACGGTCGCGGGTGCCGCCCGGCCACGACCGGCGGTTGGTCCCGGTGGCGGCCGCGGGCTGGGCGGGAGGCTGGCTGGGCACCGGACTCACCGGCGCGGACCGGTGGTCGCTGCCGACGGTGGCGGTGGTGCGGGCGGTCACCGTCGCCCTGGTCGGGGTGGCCCGTCTCCGCCGGGTGGTGGTGTCGGCGGCCGCCTCGCTGGCGCTGATCGGCACCGTGGTCGTCGGTGGACTGAGTGCGCAGCGGGTCACCCACGGTCCGGTCGCCGACCTGGCCGCGGACCGGGCGGTGGTGGCGGTCGACGCCGTGGTCCGCAGCGACCCGCAGGTGCGGACCGGACAGTTCGGCGGCTACGCGACCGTACGGGTACGGGTCGACGGCGTCAGCGGCCGCGGCCGGACGTGGGCGGTGCGCACGCCGGTGCTGCTGATCGTGGGCGGTGAGCAGGCCGTGGAGGCGTGGCGTCACGTGCCGGTGGGCAGCACGGTCCGTGTCACCGGTCGGCTGGAGAGCGTGGACCGCGGGGCCGACATCGCCGCCGTGCTCCGGGTCCGGCAGGGCGCCGACGTCCGGGCACCGCCGGGACGGTCGCTGCTGCTGGTCGAGCGGGTCCGCGCCGGGTTGCGGACCGCCGTGGCCCACCGTCCGGCGGAGCCGCGGGCGCTCGTCCCGGCGCTGGTCCTGGGCGACACCTCGGCGATGACCGACGACCTCCAGCAGAGCTTCCGGGCCACCGGGCTGACGCATCTGACCGCGGTCTCCGGGGCCAACCTGACCCTGCTGCTGGCCTTTTTGCTCTTCGCGGCGAAGTGGTCGGGGGTGCGGGGGAGGTGGTTGCGGGTGGTCGGGCTGGGCGGGGTGGTCGTATTCGTCGCGCTGTGCCGGACCGAGCCCAGTGTCCTGCGGGCGGCGGCGATGGGTCTGGTGGCGCTGGCGGCGCT
>JBMDXL010000564.1:0-3323 GCA_048594465.1 Microlunatus sp.
GCTCGACGTCTCGGTGCCCGCCCAGGCAGCCCTGCAGTGGGCGGCCCGCCAAGCTCGCCTGACCGGCCAGGACCTCACGGTGGTGCACGCCGTCTTCCCGTGGGGCACGTACCTGGCGGCCGGCGGCTACGTCCCGATGAGCCTGCCTTCCGACGACATCCAGGAGCACCAGCGGGACATGATCAGCCGGCTCTTCACCGCCATGCAGCCGGAGCCGACCTGGACGCTCGACTTCGTCAGCGACGACCCGGGACCCGCGCTGGTCGAGGCGTCGCGATCGGCCTCCATGCTGGTCGTGGGGACCCGGGAGCACACCGGCTGGGGTCGGGTGCTGAACGGCTCGGTCAGTCACTACTGCCTGAGCCACGCCACCTGCCCGGTGCTGGCCGTCCCGACGCCGCGGCCGGGCGGGCACCGACCGTCCCCGAGGGCTCACGCCGGGGCGGAACCGGAGCCGGTCGGCGTGGGTCACGGGCGCTCCGCCGACGACCCGGTCGCCTGAGCGGGCGACGGCTACAGAGCGGCTGCGGCGGAGGAGGCGATGTGACCATGCGCACAGAGACGACTCCCGGTCGCGACTCCGGCGAGGGGGCGCTACCGGCTCACCTGGAGGAGCTGTCGCCCGCCGCCTGCCGGGAGCTCCTCGGCCGGCACGTGATCGGTCGGGTCGGGTTCACCGAGCACGGCGGTCCCGTGATCCTGCCGGTGAACTACCGGCTCGACGGCGACACGGTCGTCTTCCGCACCTCCCCCACGGGCACGTTGGCGCAGCTGCGCCGGCGTACGGCCGTGGCGTTCGAGGTCGACGGTGTCGACGAGGACGCCCACCGGGGATGGAGCGTGCTGGGGCGCGGCTTCGCCGAAGCCGTGACCAGTGACCACGTGCTGGTCGCGCTCTGGGAGGACGGGCCGGTGCCCTGGGCCGGCGGCACCCGGAACCTGTTCATCGCCCTCACCCTGGAGTCGCTGACGGGGCGCCGGGTACGCGGCCCGTGGGCCGACTGACGTCGACGGGCCGACCCCGCCGGACACCGACCGACCGACCGGTCGACGAACCGCCCGGTCGACGACCGACTCCGGGGACGGTCGCCGGGGTCAGCCCTCGTCGGAGCGGCGGTGCCGGGTCGGGTGGCCGGGGCGATCGGCACCGACGACCAGGACGGGGCAGTGCGCTTCCTCCAGCACGCGACGGGTGACCGGACCGAGGTCACGTCGGACGCCGTGACCGTCGGTGTGACGGGACACCACCAGCAGCTCGTGGCCGCGCGACACCTCGGCCAGGACGGCGGCAGTCTCACCGGCCCGCACGACCGGCTGCACCTCGACGTCGGGGTAGCGGTCCCGGTATCCGGCCAGCTGCTCGGAGAGCTGGAGGGCGTAGCCGGTGCGACTCGCCTCGAGCTCCCCGGCGTCCGGCGGCACGACGGTCGGCCCGAGCGGCGCTCCCACCACCACAGCGGTCAGACCCACACCCCGGAAGGACGCCTCCTCGAACGCCGCGGCGATCGCCCGGCCCGCGTGTCCCCGCGCGTCCACCCCGACGACGACACCGACCCGGTCCCCGGACGGTTCGCTCAGCGGGTCGTCGGCGTGCACGATCAGGACCGGGCACTCCGCGCGCGCTGCCACCGCGGCGGTGGTGGACCCGGCCCGCCATCGGGCCAGCGGTCCGAGCCGACGACGCTGCAGAACCAGCAGCCCGGCCGTCCGCGAGGCCGCCACGAGGGCGTCGGCGCCCGAGCCGGGCACGGCGCTGGTGTGGATCCGACGATGGGGGTCCAGCTGCAGCGCCAGGTGATCGGCGGCCCGGTCGATCTCGGCCAGCACGAAGCGGTCCCGGGGATCCTCCGCTGGCTCCACGGGACCGCTCCCGCCCACCCCGGTCAGCAGCAGCACGTCGACGTCGCGGCGACCAGCCCACTCTCCCGCAGCCCGCAGCGACCGCTCGTACTCCGTGTCGTGCGCGGTGCTGATGCCCACCACGACCGGGCCTGGCCGCAGCTCCGGTTCCGCGGGGGCGATCCCGTCGTGCTGGGCGGTGCGGGTGCTCATGTCTTCTCCCTCTGCTGGCATCGCGTGGTGCGGCGATCGGCACGTCGCGCCGACGGACCTGCGGTCCGACAGCACCCACGCTGGTCCGGTCGGCCGGGTGCGGCCACCGTCGTTCGGTCCCGTCCCGGCGCCGAAGGGCCCGACAGCCCGGCGCGCCTCGGACCGCCCCGAGAGCGCGGTGGGAGTCCGGCCCGGACGCGGGTCAGACCAAGGTCGGACGGGCTCGCATCCATCGACCCTGTTCGCCGTCGGCCGACCGGTCGAGGATCGAACCAATCCCAGGGAAGGACTCACCATGTGCAGGGTTCTCGTGGCGTACGCCTCGCGCTCGGGCGCGACGCGGGAGATCGCGGAGGCCATCGCCGACGAGCTGCGCCAGACCGACCACACGGTCACGCTGACGCCGTGCGACGCCGCCCCCGCGGCCGCCGGCTTCGACGCCGTGGTGATCGGCAGCGCGCTCTACGCCGGGCGCTGGTTGTCACCGGCCACCCGCTACCTGCGCGGGCAGGCCGCGTTCCTGGCCGGCCGCCCCACGCGGCTGTTCCAGAGCGGGCCGGTCGGCGAGCCGCTGGAGCCCGGTGCCACACCGGTGCCGCGCGCCGTCCGGTCGGTGGTCCGGCGCTGGGGTCTGGCCGGTCCGACGACGTTCGCCGGACGACTCGACCCGACCCGGATCACGGGGCGGCTGGCGCAGTGGGTGGCGACGGCCACGCCGGCCGGGGACTTCCGGGACTGGGACGTCATCCGGGGCTGGGCCTACGCCCTGGGCACCGAGCTGCAGGAGCGTGAGGGCGATCCTCGGCAGCCGCCGCCCCGGGGCGACCGGCCCGTGGGGTCCGGCTCCCGATGACCGCGGCGGACCTCCCGCCGTGGGACCCGGCGGACCCTGAGCCGTGGCCGGCCCCCGGCCGGGGCGGGTCGCCGGGGGCCGCCCCCGGGTTCGGGCCCGAGGGACGTCCGCGACCGGTGAGGCCGTACGCCACGGGACGGGAAGGCCGGCCCGGGGAGACGCCGCCGGGCGCGCGCACACCGCCACGTCGCCGTCCCTTCGACGAGCTCGACGTCACTCGCTGCCGGCAGCTGCTCGCCGAGCACCAGGTCGGGAGGATCGCCTGGAGCGCCGCCGACGGCCCCCAGCTGTTCCCGGTCAGCTACGCCTGGATCAACGGGTGCGTGGTGTTCCGCACCTCCCCGTACGGGATCTTGTCCGAGCTGGTGCGACGCACCGCCGTCGTCTTCGAGGTCGACCAGATCGACGAGAGCCGACG
>JBMDXL010000565.1:0-9264 GCA_048594465.1 Microlunatus sp.
TCACATGTATCGCCGCCTACCGCCGCGGGTGCACGTCGCGCGGCGCGGGCCCGCAACGGGCCGTCGCCGACGGCGACCGGGACGCTGTCGTCGCCATCGCCCACGAGCTCAAGGGATCGTCCGGCACCATCGGCGCGCAGCGGGTGATGCGGTGCGCCTCCGCTCTGGAGCAGCACGTCCGGGCCGGCGGCGACCCCGCGCCGGAGGCGGTAGCGGAGCTCCTCGCCGAGATGGACACCGCGGTCCGGGATCTGGCGGCCCGGGCCGGCCACGCGGGCGACCCCGAGCCGCCCGATCTCCGGACGGCCTCGATCAGCGGCTGATCGGGTACCGCAGCCAGATGTTGGCCTCGACGTACGTCCCGAGGTCCGCGGCGCGGTCCACGTGCAGGGGAGAGAGCCCTCCCTCGATCACGTAGTCCCCGCTGCCCGGCAGCGAGGTGTTGAGCCAGCCCTCCCACTCGGCCACGCTCCCGGTGACCACCATCGATTCCGGAGCGACACCGAGGACCTCGGCGCCGAGGCGGAGGTGCTGGCGCAGCCAGGGGTCGAAGGCCTGGCCGTCGGACCGGGTCCAGCTGAGGTACTCGTCCATCGAGATGAGGGGGAAGCCGACCTTGCGCGTCGGGCGCAGCGGCACGATCAGCGAGTGGGCTCCTGCAGCCGCGGCGCGTTGCTTGAAGGCCTCCAGGAGCTGCTCGGCCAGCCCTCGACCGGCCCGGCTCGACGCGACGGTGACCGACAGCGCACAGAGCGTGTCCGGGGTCCCCTCGGCGGCCAGGAAGCGGTGACCGGAGACGATCGCGTCATCCCAACCCGCCGGCAGGGTCTCGGTGCGGCCGTCCCAGGCCAGGGAAAGGGACAACCCCACGCCGCACAGCGCACCCTGGTGGTCGAGGAGCAGCAGCTGGTGGTCGGGGATGCTGAGCAGCAGACCCTCGAGGTCGACGTCGTGCCCACCGCCCTCGGTCAGCGTGTAGGCCGGCCACTGCTCCGCGAGCAGTGCCCGGACGTCCTCCACCAGGTCGGGGCGCTCGGCGAGCGACGTGACCGAGAAGGCGCCCTCGGCGGGGGAGTGCCGGTAGTCGGCGACGAAGTAGGTCTGGGTGTCGCCGGACAGGACACCGACGCTGCCGGAGAACATCCGCTCGATCCGCCGGCCGATGCCGCGCCGCATCCCCCAGCCGCAGATGTCGAAGCCGATCACCCCGTGCGCCTGGGCGAGCCGCCGGTTGACGGCCCCGGCCATCAGGCTCAGTGCCGCCGACCGGCGGTGCTCCACGTCGACGAAGGTGTAGCCGAGGTAGAACAACGTCCCGGCTTCCGCCTCGGCGGGGTAGCGGCTCCGGTAGAACGTGGGGTTGATCCACGGGATGGCGTCGAGGTCGGTGGTCAGGGTGGTCATGGCCACCACGCGGTCGTCGTCGTCGAGGACCACGTGCTTCTCCAGCCGGTCGTCGCGCATCTCCTCCCGGAACTCCTCGAGGGAGAGCACATGTCGCGCGGCCGCCTCGACCAGGAGCACCTCCCAGGCCCCCGCGTAGCGGGGGTAGAGGTCCTCGATGGTGGCGTGGGGCAGGACGGGCATGACGAGCGACTTCATCGCGGGTGGGCTCCTGGCTGGGGGGTCGCGGAACTGCTTCGGGGGGCGGGGACGACGGTCGGCGGCTGGGCGGGCGGTGGCAGCGCACCGAGCCCGTACGCGGGGGCCGTGCGGTCGGTCATCGGGTGCGCGCGAGGATCTCCCGGACCACGTCGAGCGACGTGTCCGGGTGCAGGAAGGCGAGCCGGCCGACGGTCTCGCCCTCCCACAACGACGGGGGAGCGAAGGCGATCCCGTCCCGGTGCAGCTGCTGCGACCATGTCTGGTAGCCGTCGGGTCCCCAACCCGGTCGGCGGAACAGCACGATGCCCAGCTCGGGCTCCCGGATCAGCTCGAGCTGCGCCTCCCGCCGGATCAGGTCGGCGGTCCCCCGGGCCAACCGGACGGCGACCTCGACCGCCTTCCGGTAGGCGGCGACGCCGTTCACGGCGAGGGAGAACCACAGCGGCAGGCCCCGTGCCCGCCGGGTCAGGTGGGAGGCGTAGTCGGTCGGGTTCCACTCGGTGTCCTCGGCCCGGATCGCATCCAGGTAAGGCGCGTGCTGGGTGTGCGTGGCCCGGGCGAGCACCGGCTGCCGGTAGAGCAGGGCACAGCAGTCGTACGGCGCGAAGAGCCACTTGTGCGGGTCGAGGATGAAGGAGTCGGCGAGCTCCAGACCGCGGTAGCGGTGGCGGAGCGTGGGCGCGAAGATGCCGGCCCCGCCGTACGCGCCGTCCACGTGGAACCACCAGTGGTGGGCACGGGCCAGGGCCCCCAGGCCGACCAGCTCGTCGACGATGCCGGCGTTCGCGGTGCCCGCCGTGGCCACCACCGCGGCGATGTCTCCCAGGTCGGTCTCGTCGGCCAGGGCGGCGGCCACCGCGTCCGCGGTGAGCCGGTGCTCGGGAGTCGGTACGACCAGCGCGTCCATCTCCAGCAACCGCAGCGTGCTCATGATCGAGGAGTGCGCCTCGGTCCCCACCACCACGCGCCACCGCCGCCGGTCACCGGTGCCGGCACGCCGCTTGGCCGTCTCGCGGGCCACCGCCAGGGCGGACAGGTTGCCCGCGGAGCCGCCGGAGACGAAGCAGCCACCGGAGCCAGTCGGCAGCCCGGCCTCGCCGGCGATCAGGCGCAGCACCGAGTTCTCCGCCGCCACGGCGCCGGAGGCCTCCAGCCAGGAGATCCCCTGCAGCGACGCCGAGGACAGCAGGGCGTCGAACACCAGGCTCGCCTTGGTGGGCGCGGCGGGGATGAAGCCGAGGAACCGTGAGCTGTCGGTCGAGATGACGTTCGGCGCGATGACGGAGGTGTAGACCTCGAGCACCTCGTCGGGATGTCGGCCGTCCTCCCCGATCACCCCGGTCAGCAGCCCGTCGAGCTCGGCCATCGTCGCGGACCCGCGGTCCAGGGGAACCGGGTCGCGACGGAGCCGTCCGTCGGCGTACGCGAGGACGTGGCGGATCATCTGGTCAGTGTCGTCGTCGACGCGGTGCACCGGCCTGACCTCTCTGGGTCGTGGTCGAACAGGGGGAAGAACGTCCGGCTGCGGCGAACCCCCGACGGTCACCGCGACCGGTCAGCCGGGACGCGACTCGGCCAGGCGGTACCCCACACCGCGAACCGTCTCGATGAAGCGCGGCGAGCTCACCGGGTCGTTCAGCTTGCGGCGCAGGTTGGCCATGTGGACCTCCACGGCCCGACGGTCGGCGTCGGACACGTAGCCCCCCGCCGACTCCCCGCGCAGCTCCAGCGCCAGCGAGTCCTTGCTGATGACCCGACGCCGTCCCTCCATCAGCGCCAGCAGCAGGTCGAACTCGCTGCGGGTCAGCTCGACGGACTTCCCGCCGAGCTCGCACAGCCACATCTCCGGGTGGATCCGCAGCCCGTTGTGGCTGATCCAGCCCTCGTCGGTCGAGTCCGGACCGGCGGCCGGGGTCGCCACGGGTCCCGCCGGGGCGGTCGCGGCGCCGCCGGGCGCTCCCGCGGCGGTGACCGGTGCCCCGGTCGGGGGCGCACCGGTGGTCGGCACCGGCGGCCGGGGGGTCTGCCGTCGCAGCATCGCCTCGATCCGGGCCCGGAGCTCCCGGGGGCGGAACGGCTTGGTCAGGTAGTCGTCGGCGCCGGCGTCGAGACCCATCAAGGTGTCGATCTCCTCGTCCCGGGCCGACAGCATGATGATGTAGGTCGGGGAGAAGGCGCGGATCCGGCGGGCCACCTCGAAACCGTCGATGCCGGGCAGGCTCACGTCCAGGGTGGTCAGGATCGGCTGGTGCTCGCGGACGGCGTTGATGCCCTCGATCCCGGTGGCGGCGGCGGTGCAGGTGAAGCCGGCCTCGTGCAGGATCGCCATCAGCAGGTTCCGGACGTCGGCGTCATCCTCGATGACCACGGCATTGCGATCGGCACCCATCGGCATGCGCCTACCGTACTAACGCCGGGGCGCCGCACGCAGGGTGGTCACGCCCGCGTCGCCGATCAGGTCGATTTCTTACCCGACGGGGTGCTCTCGACCGCGTGCCGTTCACCAGGACGCGTGAGCTCACCAGGATGCGTGCCGTTCACCAGGACGCGTGCCGTTCACCAGGACGCGTGCCGCTCACCAGGACGCGTGCAGGGGCCGGCCCTCGTCGTAGCCGGTCGGCGACTGCACCCCGACCAGGGCGAGGTCGGCGAACTCGGTCAGGCTGGTCGCGCCCGCGTACGTGCAGCTGCTCCGCACCCCGGCCACGATCGAGTCGATCAGGTCCTCCACGCTCGGCCGGTCGGGGTCGAGGTACATCCGCGAGGTGGAGATGCCCTCCTCGAACAGACCGGCCCGCGCGCGGTCGTACGCGCCCGCGTCCTTGGTCCGCATCTTGACCGCGCGCGCCGAGGCCATCCCGAACGACTCCTTGTAGAGCCGACCCTGGGCGTCGGTCATCAGGTTGCCGGTGCTCTCGGACGTGCCCGCGAACCAGGAGCCGATCATCCCCGAACCGGCCCCCGCCGCCAGGGCCAGGGCGACATCGCGTGGGTAGCGCACCCCACCGTCGGCCCAGATGGCGGCGCCGACCTCGCGAGCCGCGGTCGCGCACTCCAGCACGGCGCTGAACTGCGGGCGACCGACGCCGGTCATCATCCGGGTGGTGCACATGGCGCCCGGCCCCACCCCGACCTTGATCACGTCGGCCCCGGCCTCGGCCAGGTCCCGGACGCCGTCGGCGGCCACCACGTTGCCCGCGGCCAGCGGGATCAAGCGACCGGTCCGGTCGGCCAGGCGGTCCCGGACGTCGCGGACGGCCTTGAGCGCCTGCAGCATCTTCTCCTGGTGGCCGTGGGCGGTGTCGACGACCAGCACGTCCACGCCCGACGTCAGCAGCTTCTCCGCCCGGCCGGCCACGTCGCCGTTGATGCCGACGGCAGCCCCCAGGATCAGCCGACCCGACGGGTCGACAGCCGGCTGGTAGAGGGTCGAGCGGAGGGCGTGCTTGCGGGTCATCACCCCGATCAGGCGACCGTCGGACATGACCAGGGCGGCTTCCAGGTGGCTCGCGCTGAGGGCGGTGAAGATCTCCGTCGGCGCGTCGCCCGCGTCGACGATCAGCACGTCGGACGACATCACCTCGTGCACCTGGGCGAACCGGTCGACCCCGGCCGCGTCGGCCTCGCTGAGCGTGCCCAGCGGCTTGTCGTCCTCCACCACCACGACCAGCCCGTGGGCCCGCTTCGGCAGCAGCGACAGGGCCTGGCCGACCGGGGTGTTCGGGGTGACCCGGACGGGGGTGTCGAAGACGGGGTGCGAGCCCTTCACCTTGCCGACGACCTCGTCGACGACGTCGGTCGGGATGTCCTGCGGGATGATCGCCACGCCGCCGCGGCGGGCCACGGTCTCGGCCATCCGACGTCCTGAGACGGCCGTCATGTTGGCCACCACCAGCGGGATGGTGGTGCCGACGCCGTCGGTGCTCCGCAGGTCCACGTCGAGGCGGGACGTCACCGCCGAGCGGCGCGGCACCATGAAGACGTCGGAGTAGGTGAGGTCGTACGCGGGCGGGGACTCGAGAAAACGCACGTCCCGCATTCTCGCCGACAACCACCCGCTGGCCCAACCTCCTAGGCTGGCGGCATGGCTGACGACCAGTACTCGACCAAGGGTGCCTACGTGTCCGGTGGCGCGGAGTTCACCCGCGACACCAACTACATCTCGACCCGGATCACCAGGGACGGCCGCGACGGCTATCCGGTGGAGGCCGGACGCTACCGGCTGATCGCGGCCCGCGCGTGCCCCTGGGCCAACCGGACGCTGATCGTGCGCCGACTGCTCGGCCTGGAGGACGCCATCTCGCTCGGTCTGTGCGGACCCACCCACGACGTGCGGTCGTGGACGTTCGACCTCGACCCCGGTGGCGTCGACCCGGTGCTTGGCTACGAGCGGTTGCAGCAGGCCTACTTCGCCCGCTTCCCCGACTACCCCAAGGGCATCACCGTGCCGGCCGTGGTCGACATCCCGACCAAGGCCGTGGTGACCAACGACTACCCGCAGATCACCCTCGACTTCAGCACCGAGTGGACCGAGCACCACCGCCCGGGCGCCCCGGACCTCTATCCCGAGCCGCTCCGCGACGAGATCGACGCGGTCAGCAAGCGGGTCTTCACCGAGGTCAACAACGGCGTCTACCGGTGTGGGTTCGCCGGCTCCCAGGAGGCGTACGACTCCGCGTACGACCGGCTGTTCACCGCTCTGGACTGGCTGTCGGACCGGTTGGCCGACCAGCGCTACCTGGTCGGCGGCACCATCACCGAGGCCGACATCCGGCTGTTCACCACCCTGGCCCGGTTCGACGCCGTCTACCACGGGCACTTCAAGTGCAACCGGCAGAAGCTGGCGGAGATGCCGGTGCTGTGGGCGTACGCGCGAGACCTCTTCCAGACCCCGGGCTTCGGCGACACCACCGACTTCACCCAGATCAAGCGGCACTACTACGTGGTGCACACCGACATCAACCCCACCCAGGTGGTGCCGAAGGGCCCGGACCTGTCGGGCTGGCTGACCCCGCACGCCCGTGAGCAGCTGGGTGGGCGGCCGTTCGGCGACGGGACGCCGCCCGGTCCGCCGCGGCCGGCCGAGGTCGTCCCGGCGGCGGACTGGGTGCCGGTCGGCTGAGCCGGGACGCTCTCCGTGCGCCGGGCCGTCACCGCCGTCGTCGTGCTGGCCCTGGTGGCCGGCGTGACGCTCGTGGCGGTCTGGGTCCGCGACCGCCATCTGCTCCCCGCCGAGGACGACAGCTCGTCGACGACCTCGCGTACGCCGGCCGGACCGTCGGTGACCAGATCACCGCCGGCCCCGACGACGGCGCCCAGCCCCGCGGTCACGCCGGTCGCCGGGGTGCCCAAGCGGCCGACGAACGCCCAGCGGATGACGGTCCGGTACGTCTACGACGGCGACACCCTGCAGCTGCAGGCCGCGAAGCCGGGGGCGTACGTGACCACGACGGCCAGGATCAGGGTGCGGCTGATCGGGGTGGACGCGCCGGAGATGACGCCGACGAAGCAGTGCTACGCGCCAGAGGCCACCGAGCGGCTGCGGACGCTCGCGCCGCCGGGTTCGACGGTCTGGGTGGCCCCGGACAAGGACAGCTGGGACGACTACCGCCGCCGGCTGTTCCACGTCTGGACCGACTCGGGTGTGTTGATCGACCATGACCTGGTGGCCCGCGGCTACGGGCGCGCCCTGCGGATCTGGCCCAACGTCACGTACTGGCCGCTGATGGAGCAAGCCCAGACCACGGCGCAGCAGAAGGAGCGTGGACTGTGGAAGGCCTGCTGAGCTGACGGCCGGCGGTGGCCGACGCTGCGGCGAGGTAGTCGGCGACGGCCCCGTCGTCGAGACCGTGACCCTCCCGCAGACCCCGCGCGATCGTGGCCAGGTAGCCGGCTGCCGGTGGGTTCGGAACGAGCCCGTGATCGGTCGGGGCGGTGAAGGTCAGCACCGGGCGTTCCTCCAGCTCGCCGACCAGGTGCAGGGTCTCGTAGCGACCGGGTCCGTAGGTGTGCCGGTGCCGGAGGAGCACGGGTTCCAGGTCAAGGTCCGCGCCCGGCGGCCGCCGCATCTCCTGGGCCGCCAGGTCGGAGAACTGCGCGGCGGTGATCCGGTAGGCCCGGGCGTAGACGGTGCCCGCCGCGTCCGGGTCGTAGAACGCCATCCCGCCGCCCCAGGTGAGGGACAGGCCGGCGAAGAAGATCCGGCCGGGCAGCAGCAGCGCCCGGTCGTCGCTCGGCGGCCGTCGGTCCCGGGCTCCCGGATACTCCCGCGCGGCGCCGACCGGTCGCCCGCCGCTCAGGTAGGTGGTGAACCGCTCCCGGGACAGGTTGGACCCGTAGGCGGCGTACCAGAGATCAGTCACGCCCGTGGGCCTGTCCGGCCGGGGCCAGCAGACCGGCGAAGACCACCGCCAGCACCCCCAGAGCGGCGGGCACGGCGAAGGCCCAGCGCAGCCCCACGGCGTCGGCCACCAGCCCGATCAGCGGCGGGGTGGCCAGGAAGCCCAGCCGCATCATCCAGCCCGACACAGCCAGGCCGAAGCCGCGGGGCAGCCCCGGCAGCTCGTCGGCGGCCTGCATGGCCAGCGGGATCAGCACCGCGATGCCGAGGCCGACCAGCGCGAACCCCGCCACGGCGGCGATCAGGACCGGAGCGGCCAGCACGACGCCGAACCCGAGAACGGTCAGGATCCCGCCCACCCGGCTGACGCCGCGAGGACCGAACCGGTTGACCAGGGGGTCGCCGGCGAACCGGCCGATGATCATGGCGGTCTGCATGGCCACGAAGACGGCACCGCCCACCGCCGCGGTGGTCCCGAGGTCACCGGTCAGGTAGAGCGCGCCCCACGTGTTGCCGGCGTCCTCCCCGGCCGCGCCGGCCAGCCCGACCAGGCAGACCAGCAGCAGCCGGACCACCACCCCGGCGGGGACCCGGGACGACGGACCGCCCGAGGACCGGGTGACCTCGGCCGTCGACTCCGGCACCCCGGCTCCTGAGCCCGAGGCGTCGGTGGGCGCAGCGTCGGGGTTCCGCTCGGTCACCGGCTCGTGACCCGGCAGCAGCAGGCGGGAGACCAGCAGCAGGGCAACCGCGAACGCGGCGCCGGTGAGCAGCAGGTGCCAGCGGACCGGCACACCGAGACCGGCGAAGGCCGACCCGATCAGACCGCCGACGACCGCGCCGACGCTCCACAGACCGTGCAGCCCGGTGATGATGGAGGTGCCCAGCTGGCGCTGGACCCAGAGCCCCTGGGCGTTGTTGG
Organism: Microlunatus sp.; assembly: GCA_048594465.1. Taxonomy (GTDB): domain Bacteria; phylum Actinomycetota; class Actinomycetes; order Propionibacteriales; family Propionibacteriaceae; genus Microlunatus. Next base: position 8,868 of record JBMDXL010000565.1, read on the forward strand.
CGATGTCGATCAGCGCGTCGACCAGTCCGACGCACAAGAACACGGCGGCCAGCGCGAGCCAGCTGGACGCCCAGCCCACTCCGACCAGCAGGACCGACATGGCCAGCGAGGCGCCGACGATCACCCGCTTCGAGGTCCACCGGGTGACAGCGACCCCGGCCAGCAGCCCCGACAGCAGCGCGCCCAGCGGCCAGGTCGCCACCGCGGCGCCGAAGGCGGCCTTGTCCAGACCCAGGTCGGCCACGATCTCGGGATAGCGGGGCACCAGGTTGGCGAAGGTCAGACCGTTGATGGCGAAGGTGGCGCCGACGGCGTAGCGGGCTCGGCGTACACGGTCGACCATGACGGCCATCCTCTCAGTCAGCCCGGTGCCGGCGATCACGTCGGGAACGGCGGG